>QYQM01000116.1 GCA_007280905.1 Porphyromonadaceae bacterium
AAATAGCGGATAACGGTAGGCGGCACGCTCATTCCAGCCTTTTTATGTTTCAGGATTTTCCTGCGGAGCTTCCTGTGTTTGCGTATTCTGTATATGCGGCAGCCGGTGAGCAGGAATAGGGCATCCAAAAGCCAGGTTCTTAAAATCCCATGTAAATCAACCACGCTGCTAAAAGGGTAGCGGCGTATCTCCCTGAAAAGGCGCCAAAGCCCTGGCAATCCTTTATGCGGCCCATCAGGATCAAATGGAATAACAATCAATCGATCAATGCCGCTAAAATAGGGAATGAATTTTTTCCGGGTCACAAAAACCAGCTGCAGATCGGGGTTACTGCTTAATATTCCCAGCATAACGGGCAGAGTAAGCAGGACATCGCCCATGGAAGACAGCCGCAAAACAAGAATGCTCTTCATCTTAATATCCGGAGTATGATTTTTCTTCAATTAATCCGGAGTTTGTGAGCCGGTTTACTTCTTTTTTTATCTGCGCCCTTTCATCATTGAGCAGATAAACCTTACGTGCCGTCTGGATAAATTCTTCACCAAACTGTTTTTTCCGTTCGAAATTCCTGATGGTATCCTCAATTTCCCATAATAACCGGTTGAGGTCCACCAGTCTTTTGTATTGGGTTTTAACTATCGGTATCAGATTGTCCCCCAATGGTTTAATCAGTGAATACTCCCTGTTGATATTAATTAGTTTTGCGGGATCCTGAATTTTCTCCAGTTTGATTTCCAGTATGGAAAGCTTGTCGAGCAACTCGCCATTTGATATCTCAATTTTCATGACCAAAAGATAACTATATAATCAAAACGGAGATTATTCCAGATAAGAAATAGCGACAGGTCGTAGCACTTGTCATCCCGGCGAAGGCCGGGATCCCCTCGCAAACCGCGTTACTCTGCAAAAGTGTCTTCAAGGACCTCTGTGCAACGTCAGGGGACCCCGGCCTCCGCCGGGGTGACAGGTACTCCGGTGATAAAAAAAAGGGGAGAAGAATTTTCCATTATTTAAGGTTACCGGAATCTATATCTGGAAAAGAGAAAATGAGAACCTATCTGTTTTTTATTTACATCATGGCCAACAAGCACAATAATGTGCTTTATGTGGGAGTAACCAATGATATTGTTAGAAGAGTAAACGAGCATCGGGAGCATTTAATTCAAGGTTTTACCAGTAAATATAATGTCAGTAAACTTGTTTATTATGAATCATTTGATTTTATCGATGAGGCGATCAAAAGGGAAAAGCAATTAAAAGAATGGAAACGCGAATGGAAGGAAAACCTTATCAAAAGGAACAATCCTGAATGGAAGGATCTCTCAGAAGATCTCTGATCCTCCCATTACTCTGCCGGAGCACTTGTCATCCCGGCCGGGATCCCCTCGCTAACCGCGAATTCCCGCTGGAGCTGCGTTTCAATTTTTTTTATCTATCACTTGTATTTTTTATAAATATGCATAAATTTGCACCGAAATCGTAATAATATACAAATGGATCGATTAACCAGACAGGAAACCATCATGCTGATTCTTCGGGATCAGTGGATACGGAATCAGGAAGAACTTCAGAAGGCCTTGGAAAGCAAGGGATTTGATGTAACACAGGCAACGCTTTCACGCGATTTGCGGCAAATTCATGTTATGAAAATCATGGACCCGGAGAGGGGACCCCGATACGTTCTGCCGGAAAATAAGATTATGAGGGAAGCCATTACCCGCCTGCCTGATCATTTAGATGGAGTTCTTTCCATTGAATTTTCAGGTCAGTTTGGTGTTGTTCGCACCTTACCCGGGTTTGCCAACGGTATAGCCTTTACATTGGATTATCAGCAATTACCTGAACTGATGGGGACTATCGCCGGTGATGATACCATACTGATAATCATGAAAGATGGGGTATCAAAAAATCTTATGGCCGGAATTCTGAGCAGCCGGTTCCCGGGAATCTCTCAGAAAATCATGTTTTAAGCAAATATTTGAATAATTATACACAATTATGATACATACAATGAAGAAAAAAGTAGTTTTAGCTTACAGCGGAGGTTTGGATACCTCAGTGATTCTGAAATGGCTGATCAACAAAGGTTACCAGGTTATTTGTTTCGTTGCCGACGTAGGTCAGGATGATAATTTCAGGGAAGTTGAGGCTAAAGCTTTAGCTCTGGGTGCTTCCAAGGTATTTGTGGAAGACCTGAAAAGTGAGCTTGTGGTTGAATATATCTTTCCTGCCTTGCGCGGGAATGCCTTATATGAAGGAAGATATTTGCTGGGCACCGCAATAGCCCGTCCCCTGATTGCCAAAAGACAGGTCGAAATCGCAAAAAGGGAGGGTTGCACCTATTTGGCTCACGGAGCCACAGGAAAAGGGAATGATCAGGTTCGCTTTGAGTTTGCGTACTACGCCCTGTTTCCGGAGGCTAAAATAATCTCACCATGGAAAGACCCGGAATTCCTGAATGAATTCAAAGGGAGAACGGATATGATCAGCTATGCTGAGTTATATAACATCCCGATTAAACAGACAGTCGACAAAAGCTATAGTGAAGATGAAAACCTGATGCACATCAGTCATGAGGCCGGGATTCTTGAGAGCCCGTCGGACAGATGTCCTGAGCATGTGTACTCTAAAACACTATCGCCATTTCTGGCTCCGGATAAGGAAACCCTTGTTGAGATTGAATTTCTGAATGGTACCCCGGTCAGGATCAAGAACCTGGATGATGGCACAGAAAAGTACGACCCGATGGAGCTTTTTACTTACGCCAATCATATTGCAGGGGTTAATGGAATCGGTCGTATTGATCTGGTAGAGAACCGTTTTATCGGTATAAAATCCCGCGGGATCTATGAAACCCCGGGTGGGTATCTTCTTTGGGCCGCTCACCGCGATCTTGAAGGTATTGCTATGGACAAGGAGGTTATGCACCTCAGGGATATGCTTATTCCGAAGTTCTCGGAATTAATCTATAACGGACTGTGGTTTTCCCCGGAAATGGATTTCCTGATGGCAGCCTTTAATAAAAGCCAGGAGCAGATTACAGGAACCGTTGTGGTGTCTTTGTATAAGGGCAATGCCATGCCGGTTTACCGTGAATCCCCCGTCAGCCTGTATGATCAGAATTTGTCATCCATGGATGTGGAAGGTGGATTTGATGCAACCGACAGCAGGGGCTTTATCAACATAAATGCCATCCGCCTGAAAGCTCATTATCTGGTTCTGCGCAAGAAACAACCTTATCAATGGCGCCACGCATTCTAAAATAATATAATTATGAAGCTCTGGCAAACTGATGATTCCATGGATCCCCGGATCGAAGCCTTTACCACCGGCAATGATCCGGTACTGGATCAGGAATTGATTCCTTTCGACTGTCTGGCTACCATTGCGCATGTGACTATGCTTCAGGAAATCGGGATCCTTGATCCTGATGAAACTGAAAAGCTCGTTGCCGCTCTCAATGAGTTGATAAATCTTCATGGCCGCGGGCAATTCCATATCCGGCCGGATCAGGAGGACGGCCACACTGCTATTGAGGAATTCCTGACCAGCCGGCTTGGGGATGCAGGCAAAAAAGTGCATACCGGCCGGTCGAGGAACGACCAGGTTTTAACCGCCATCCGGTTATTTGAAAAATTCGCCGTTGAAGAATTAATTCAACTGGCCGAAAACATGGCAGCTTCATTAAAGCAATTCGCTCAGGCCAATGCCGGCGTGCCTTTGCCCGGCTATACCCACACCCGGAAGGCAATGCCTTTTTCGGTAAAGGATTGGGCAATGGCCTTTCATGATGCCCTGAAGGATGATATAAAAATGCTGCATGGTACGTATGAGCTGATCGACCAGAACCCTCTTGGAACCGGTGCCGGATATGGTGTGCCTTTGCCGCTTAACCGACAGATAACCACAGATTTAATGGGATTCAGCCGGATTCTGGAGAACCCGATGTATGCTCAAAATAGCCGGGGAAAGTTTGAATCGAGAATATTGAATGATTGTTTGATGATTTTATTTGATCTGAACAAATGGGCTTCTGATCTGATTTTCTTTACCCTTCCCGAAATAGGCTATTTCAATCTCGACCCATCGATGGTAACGGGCTCATCCATAATGCCTCATAAGCAAAACCCTGATGTATTGGAACTGATCAGGGCATCTTACCATCAGGTTGCCGGGTATGAATACCAGCTGAGAATGATTCCGGTTAACCTGATCTCGGGGTACCACCGGGACTTGCAATATACCAAGGAACCATTGATGAAAGGCCTTAAAATCTGCCGTGATGTTTTAGGAGCCAGCCAGGTTGTGTTGAAAGGCCTCACGGCCAATCCGGATAACCTTAACCGGGCCATGACCAGCGAATTGCTGTCGGTGCAAAAAGTAATGGACCTGGTAAATTCTGGGATGCCGTTCCGGGATGCATACAGGCAAGTAAAGAAATTGGGCTGAGACAAAATGCCTCAGACTGAAGACTTGGTTTGATGAAGAATTTCAGTTGCCACAGTGGATAAAATGCTGAATGACATTATATTATGGGCTTTAGCCCAAACTCTTAAATCCATATTGCCTCATAAATTCTTCATATTCATCCTGAAATGTTTTCTTCTTATGATGTACCTCCTGATTCCTGATATACTCCTGCACCCTCCGAACCTTTGATTCGCTTACTGACACTGCAAAATACTCATCCTGCCAGGCAAATTTCCCAAGGACGAGTTTCTCCTGATTGATCCAATGAGAAGATTCTCCTTTCATGAGATTGACGATCTTTGAAATATTCTGATCAATACCGAGAGAAATCAGACAATGAACATGATCGAGATGGCAATTCATTAGATCGATGAAGATTTCCTTTTCGATTGCATTGGATCTAAGATGATCAAGTAATGCTGGTCGGATTTCATTCCTCAGAAATGGAGTCCTGTTTTTGGTGGACCAAACCAGGTGAATCATAATTTTAGTGTATGGCATAGAATGAGTTTTCTATTATAGATGCAGATTCATTACCAATTTGGAAAAAATAAGAGAAATATTTGGCCTAAAGGCCATATTGTTCAGATTTACAATACTATCCACTAGCTTGATCCCCGCCTTCGCGGGGATGACAATAGTGGCAATTAATAAGAGAATCCATCTTTCCTCTGAGTAATGTTCATGCTATTGGCAACTGACACGCTTCGATTACTCCGGAATTTAGTCTGGGGCCTTTTGTCCCACCCCGATCCTTAACATCCTAATGTGACCTATTGTGCCTATTGTGGTTGATCTTTATAGTATAGGCAGAATTCTTTTAACCCGCACTCCGGGCACTTTGGTTTCCTTGCCTGGCAAACATACCGGCCATGGAGGATAAGCCAGTGGTGCGCAATGGAATGCAAATCCTTGGGAATATAATGGGTCAACTGTTTTTCCGCTTCCAGCGGGTTCCTGGCACCCACGGTCAATCCGATTCTTGCTGATACCCTGAAAACGTGCGTATCCACTGCAAGTGTCTGTTTCTTGAAAGCAACAGCAGCAATTACATTGGCCGTCTTCCTCCCAATACCCGGAACGGTCATTAATTGTTCAACTTCCTGAGGGAGACGGCCATCGAAATCCCCGACAATTTTCCTGGAGGCATTAATCAGATGCTGTGTTTTATTATTCGGATAAGAACACGACCTGACCAGCTCAAAAACATCTTCGCGCCGGGCAGCAGCCAGACTCTCCACCGTTGGATACCGGGCATAAAAGGCCGGGGTAGTCAGGTTAACCCGTTTATCCGTGCATTGTGCAGAAAGAATGGTAGCAACCATTAATTGATAGGGATCTCCATGCTTTAACTCAGTTTCCGCAACCGGCATGTTTACCCTGAACCAACCAATTACATGGCGAAATCTTTCTTCTGTTGTCATTCCCGTTTTTTCGCCCCGAAAAAAGAGTTTCTCCCTTGAAAAATTCTTAAAAACAACGCCCCTTTATCTCCCGAGAAATAACTTGTGCTGTTTTCGCTCGAGTTGATAACCGTGCCGATGGCGTCTCTATAAGCCTTAATTTCAATAGGTTTTATGTTGTTGCCAGTCAAAATGATCTTATAGGATTCCGATGTAACAGATGCCGGAATAAAGTCATCCCGAAAATCACTCCCAACCAGATAAGATACGGTAGTCAGATAACCGGCCATCCTGGTGGAATCTACCGGGACTCCGTTCAGTGACCACTTATTGTCCTGCTTCGTCAGCGTAAATGAACTATCGGCCGGGTAATTAAAACTGATCTGTGTCAGATCATTCTGATTTCCCCTGAAGATATTCTTGTCTCTCAGGCTATTGATTTCGCGGTTAAAAGTCATGCTTAAGTATCCCTCCACAGCATATACCTCCTTTTCAGTATTAACCCTGACATAAGTAGTCGGTTTACGGGTGGCCTGATTATAGGTGAATCGTCCGAGAGTAATTTCTGTTTTGTCATTCTTGTTTCCGTAAATGACTACCTTAACACCCAGCGAATCAGTGATGTCGTAATCCTTCCAGAGTTCCCGCTTGTTGGCAACCAATCTTTCCGGAGTCATATTCGCCAGTTCATCTGCAATTCCTTTAATCATTTCCTGATCAGCTGCGAACATCTTTCCGTCGAACTTTAGTTTCCAGACCGTATCTTTCAGGAAAACATCCACGTTTCTATTACCTGAATTTTTTGGGAAAATGGATATCTTCTTGATGTCATTTGCTTGAAATTCAATGATGTCCTTTCTGAATGTCCGTTCTCCCTTTGAAGATTTGATCAATGCGTTGGCGCCTGCTGCCGCCAGAAGAATTGCAAAAACGATGAGTAAACCCCAGTTATTCTTTTTCTTAGACATGGCCTTCCTCCATTCTTTTGTTCCGCAGGTTTCGATTATACTGCGACCTGAAAATTCCGTAAATCATGACCAGGAGCAAAGGAAGCAGGAAGTTGAAGTACTTCAAAAATGCCTTCTTGCCATCTTCAATCTGCTTAATAGGCCGGTTGGTAACCCCTTTGGTCCTCAATTCAATCAGGCCGGTATCATCCGACAGATAATCAATTGAGTTAACCATCAGGCTGATATTGTCAGGGCTCTGCTGACGGGCCTGTTCGCCTTCACCATTCACTGCGAAATCCCCATCTCCAATCAGAACAATCGTTGATGGATTCTGACCGGCAATTTTACCGGTCAAAACACCGGCAACTGTTAATCCCTTCATCGGAAAATCAGCCTGACCCCATTGTTTGCTCACATCAAAATACACAGGAGCCTGCTGTGTTCCTGACATTTCTGAGGTCTGGGCAATGGGTACGAATGTTTTTGTTGTATCCCCGGTATAACTCACCGTACTGGCAAATGGTAATAGTACCGATTCGAGTCCCTTGGTGATCGGATGGTCGGCAAATTTCGAAATCAGCGGGAGGTATGGAAATTTGACCGTGGTATTATAAGTAAACATCCCTTGCTGCTGTCTGACATTTATATTGGCGCAACGGCTATCAACCACAAAGTTGCTCTCTACTATCAACCCTTTTCCCATTAACCAGGTTTCAAGCCCTGTATTTACCACGAGTCCCCTTTGTACGCTGAGATTACCCTCAACACGGTTTATGGCGATGTACAGATTCCCTCCTTTAGCCAGAAATTCATCCAACTGAGCCAGATGAGACGATGGGATCGTATCTTTCGGGGCAATCAGGGTAACTGTGTTGAATTTCATCAGATTTTTGGCCGTATCGGTAAGGAAAACAGGCTCAACCTCATATAATATGTTTAAGGCAGTATATGCCTGCGATATAGCTGCTATTCCCGGTTCTCCATGTCCCTGAATAATACCGATGGCAGGTTTGTTTTTAACGGAGATCTTTTTAATGGCTGAGGATAAGGCATATTCCATAGCAGCACCCGGTTGCATAAAGGGAATATTATCGGATTCTTCACCCATCGATACCACGGCCCCTAAATATACTTTCTGCTGTTTAACCTGATCCTTTTCCCTGATATTGGCTATAACAGGCTGAATGCCGGCCGACATGGCTTTTTGTTCAGTCTCCTGATTGGCACTGGGATCGATAAATTCATAAACGATCTGACCTTTGGAGATGTTATTGTACTCAATCAGCATTTCCTTGAAATCCCGCTTGGTTTTTGCCAGTTCTGCCGGGATATTATTGCTGAAATAGGCGGTAATGGTTACAGGTTCCTTTAGGCTCCGGATAATATTCTTTGAGGCTTTGCTCAGTGTATAACGATGATCTGAAGTGAGATCCATGCGTAAAAAGAAATTATCAGATAGAATATTCACCAGCACTATGATTCCCAGTGCGATGAGTATAAATGTTGTTGTCCTTTTCATGATTTTCCTGATATAATTTTAAACCTTTTTCCGGGTTAGAACCGTCTTTTGGTAAGCATCATTTCTGCCAAAATCAGTGGTAAGGCAATGAGACTGAAAAAGTAAATCAAGTCTTTGGTATCTATTACCCCGCGGCTGATGGATTCAAAATGGGTGCTAAGGTTCAGATAGGTGAACAGGCCACCCAAAGCTCCGGTGAAATTGCCGGCAAGAACGCCGAAAATAATATGGAAAAATATTCCGATCAAAAGGGCAATCAAAAAGGCAACTATCTGATTCTTTGATAAACTGCTTGCAAAAAGTCCTACGGCAATATAGCTGGCCGACATCAGAATCAGTCCAAGGTAACCGGTCCAAACGGAACCATGATCAAGCGGCCCCAGTGTAGCAATGGTAATATAATAGGGCAGGGTGAATGCCAGGGCTATGCAGATCAAAACCAGTGTCGACAGGAACTTGCCGAAGATAACCTGCCAGTCGCTGACAGGCTTGGTCAGCAATAATTCAATGGTTCCCGAGCGTGTTTCTTCCGATAATAAACCCATGGTTATTCCGGGAATAAAGAAGAATAGCGTCCAATAGGCGATTCCGAAAAAGGATTGCATGTTCGTCTGGCCGACCATAAAAACATCTGCACCGGAAATCCAGGTAAAGAAACCGCTGAAGCCGAGAAAAGCGATCAGCAGTATATAGGCCATAAGGGAATTGAAAAAGGAATTCAATTCACGGCGTGCAATAATCCAGATCTCTTTCATTGTACCGGATATTATAATTTTTATACTATTCTGTTTTAAATCAATTCATGGTTAATTCGTGGAAAATGTCTTCGAGTTTCGTCTCAACAACGACCATTTCAGTGAGAGTCCAATGGTTCTTCACACAGATATCAAAGACGGCCCTTCTCGAGCTTACGTTTGGTCTGCTTTGAATTTCAAACCGGTCATCATGTCCGGAAACCGGGTTTACCCAATCGATAGTTGAAATTTTCTGAAGAGCTGCGGTAATTTCATTTTTGCCGGCATCTTCAATGGTCAGTTTCAACATCTCCTGGCCCTGAGCCTTTTTCCTGAGGTTTTCAGGTGTGCCGTCGGCAACAATTTTCCCCTTATTGATAATGAGAATCCGGTCGCAGGTAGCTTCCACCTCAGCCAGGATATGAGAACTCAGGAGTACCGTTTTTTCCCGGCCGATAGTTCTGATCAGGTCCCTGATTTCTGCTATCTGATTGGGATCCAGCCCTGCCGTCGGTTCATCAAGAATCAGAACTTCAGGATCATGGATGAGCGCTTGTGCAAGGCCTACACGCTGACGGTATCCTTTGGAAAGTTCGCCGATCCTTTTGTGCTTCTCACCCTCTAAGCCGCAGATCTTAACCATTTCCAGTATCCGGCCTGTAATGCGCGACTTATCGATTCCCTGAATTTGTGCCACGAAACGCAGGTAATCAATCACTGGCATATCATTATACAACGGATTGTTCTCGGGCAAATAACCGATCCGTTTCTTAACCTCTTCGGGTTGGTCCAGCACACTGAATTCCCCAACATGTATATCCCCTTTGTTCGGAATCAGATAGGAAGTTATTGCCTTCATTGTTGTCGTTTTTCCTGCTCCGTTTGGCCCCAGGAATCCGAGCACTTCACCGGTATGAACCTTAAAAGAGATATTGTCCACAGCTCGCTGCGTCCCATAAATCTTGGTCAGGTTCTCAACAATGATGTCCATAATATTATAGTTTAAAAGGTTTTTTCGATCGAGTTACAAATGAAGTAAATCACACACTGATTTAAACAGGTTGTTAATGGTAATTAATACACATTAAGGAAAATTAACACTAGAGACGCATCTCACACCCACTCCCACACCCACACACTTTCTTTTCCACCCTGCGACCTTGTCATCCCCGCGAAGGCGGGGATCCCGTTACGCTGCACTGAGTCTCTGGAAGAAGTTTCCAAGGGCATTCGTGGTTAGCGACGGGGTCCCCGCCTTCGCGGGGATGACACTTCTCTGAGGGAAAAAATAGTGGTTGTGTGGATGTGCGTCTCTACGATGCTTTAATTTCCAGGATATATTTCGTTTCATCAGTTACCCTAAAACGCTGATCAATCCGATAACCCAGGATCCAGACGATCTGTTCGCCGCTGGCTAGTATCCATGACCGGTTTTTATCTATCCGGTTCACTTTCTGATCGATAAAGAAATCACTTACCTTTTTGGAATGATCCATGCCCAGAGGATAGAAATAATCGCCCTTTTCCCATCTTCGGAGAATCAGCGGCAAATCCAGCTTTTCATAATCCAGACAGGCGATATTGGGATCGCCGGGGGGATGAAACGTTGAATCGTTTATGATCCTGCACTGAATTTTCAGAGGAAGATCCTTGTCCGGGAACTCAGGATCAAAATAATATCTGTCCGTATTTGTTTCATATCCTGAAACAATAATTATATTCTCACGGTCAATCAGCAGGGTATGGGTCCTGCTCGTAAATACCTTTCCTGAAATGGACCCCGCAGCCAGCAATATTTGCCGGATCTGCCGGCCGTGAAACCCGAATGGCCCGAGAAGCTCAAAAAGAATGGTTTCCGGGAATTCTTCTTCTTTTAAACCACGGATGCTGATTTTGACCTGATCCTCTTCGTCAATAGCTAATTTCCTGGCTTTCAGTTCAGTATAGCCGGCAATTATTCTCTGGGCCTGATTAAACAACACCTGCTCTTCCCTGATCGTTTGGCGGATTGCTGGATTGATTTTCTCAAATTCCGGCAGGATAACGTGCCTGATCCGGTTTCTGATCAAACGCGTATCCTGGTTGCTGGAATCATTCCGGTATTCAAGATGCCTGAATTCCAAATAATTAAGGAGTTCTTCCCTGTTGGTAAATAGGAGCGGACGGATCACATGTCCCTGGCGAGGCTGAATACCTGATAATCCCTTGATGCCGGTACCGCGTATCAGATTGATTAACATGGTTTCAATGGAATCATCTGAATGGTGGGCTACCGCAATCGAGGCACTTGAAGTTTCAACCCGGATCTTCTCAAACCATGCGTAACGTAATTCACGTGCAGCCATCTCAAGGGAAATACCTTTCTCGCGGGAGTATTCTGCCGTCTCAAAATCAGTCACATAAAGCGGCAAATCATAGACCACCGCAATCTTCCTGACCAATTCCTCATCCTGGTCCGACTCCTCATTCCGGAGTTTAAAATTGCAGTGAACCAAAACGATGGGTTGTTTTAACCGGGAAAACAGATCCACCAGTGCCACGGAATCTCCCCCGCCGCTCAAGGCAACAACTACCTGATCTTGAGGAAAAAACAAGCTTTGTGATCTCGAGAACTCGATGAACCGGTCAATCAGTTCTGGCTTCATTATAACATGATTTGTCTTGTCAAATGAAATATTTAACCACAATAGACACAATAGGTTACAATAGGTTACATCATCTGATTATCTATTGTGTTCTAATGTGCCTATTGTGGTTAAAAACAATTATCTATCCACATCGTCTACCTTGAACTGGAACCCAAGCCGTTTGCCGGTTGTTTGTTTTGCGTCAGATATATTTTGATGTATCTGCCCCACTGTAACCAGTTTAACCGCTTCGTATGGCGGTACCAGGAGATCAAAGTCCAGACAATACTGAACCGAAGCCTTAACAATTTCCTGGATGGATTGCTGATCTAACACATTGGCCCCCAGAGTGGTATAATTAAATCCGGATTGACGTTTCCCCTGAACGAAGAAATGGTTGTTCTTGTTGATAAAAATCCGCGCAACCAGATATCCGACATCCTCCATCCGGTTATATTTAAAAGAATCGGACAGGAAGTTATACATATTGATTACCCCTGAGTATCCCGCTGAAGGATCATCCTTAATGTATTCGGTTTTCCAGATTTCATGGTCACGGTCGAACTGGAAGATGTTCGAATGCATGCTGAAAATCAGTAGATCGCCTGCAACCTTGAGCTCCGCCGTAAATTCTCCATGATCCACATATCGCAATTGAACCCTTGGATCCTCATCAGCAAGCTTTCCGTTGAGATCTTCCGTGATCCTGAAAAGTTCGTTCTTCAGCAACCTGAAAGCCGCACAGGTGTTATCATAAATCTGCTGCTTTAACGTTGATTTGCTGGTCAGCGTTTCGATGATCTTGGTATTCGCCCTGATTTTTTTCATGGTTAAGGTTTTAATAGGCTCTAGCAAAAAGTACCCTGCGATTGGATGGTTTGCCGGTGCGCACGCAAAACCCGGGTTCTTCTTCCGTATCCAAAGGTATACAACGAATAGTAGCCTTGGTTTCTTCCTGAATCTTTTTTTCGGTAGCAGGATCGCCGTCCCAATGAGCGGAGATAAATCCCCCTTTTTCAATCCGGTCAAGAAATGCTTCCCAGGTATCAATTTTATAGGAGTTTTGTGCTCTGAAATTCAATGCTTTATTGTAGATGTCAGATTGCATCCTGTCCAGCAAAGCCGGAATTACCGTGGTTAATTGATCCTGTGCGATAACCTCTTTCATAAGAGTATCCCGCCTGACCACCTCAGCGGTTCCGTACTCAAGGTCCCTGGGCCCTAAGGCAATACGAAGGGGAACACCCTTTAATTCATATTCGGCGAATTTCCAGCCTGGTTTGTGGGTATCCCGATCATCAACTTTTACGGTCACACCCAGTTTTTTAAGCTGGTCCTTAATGGAATGGGCGCGTTCAACGGTTGCAGAATACTCTTCCGGAGTTTTATAGATAGGAACTATAACAACCTGCTGTGGAGCGAGTTTAGGAGGCAGCACCAACCCGTTATCGTCGGAGTGCGCCATAACCAGGGCCCCCATCAACCGTGTGGATACCCCCCAGGAGGTTGCCCAAACATATTCTTCCCGGCCTTCCCTGGATGCATATTTTACATCAAAGGCTTTGGCAAAATTCTGGCCCAGGAAATGGGAAGTTCCTGCCTGCAAAGCTTTTCCATCCTGCATAAGAGCTTCGATACAGTATGTGTCGAGAGCTCCTGCAAATTTTTCGGATTCCGTTTTGCTCCCTTTGATCACAGGGATTGCCAGAAACTCCTCTGCAAAAGTGGAATAAACACCAAGGATCCTGAGGGTTTCTTCAACTGCTTCCTCACTGGTTTCGTGGGCTGTATGACCCTCCTGCCAAAGAAATTCAGTAGTTCTGAGAAATAACCTCGTCCTCATTTCCCAACGGACCACATTGGCCCATTGATTGATAAGAATCGGAAGGTCACGATAAGATTGGATCCAGTTTTTATAACTATGCCAGATGATGGTTTCTGATGTGGGCCGTATGATTAACTCCTCTTCCAGCTTGGCCGAAGGATCTACCTTTAACCCGCCGTTTACCTCATCCTTCATCAGCCGGTAATGGGTAACCACGGCACACTCTTTGGCAAAACCTTCAACATGCTGTGCTTCACGGCTAAAAAAAGATTTTGGGATGAAAAGTGGAAAATAGGCATTAACATGACCGGTCTCCTTAAACATGCGATCCAGCTCTTGTTGCATCCTCTCCCAAATTGCATAACCATAAGGTTTGATTACCATGCAGCCTCTGACTGCAGAGTTTTCAGCCAGGTCGGCCTTGATTACCAAATCGTTATACCATTGGGCGTAATTTTCACGGCGTGATGTTAATACCTTGGCCATTTTGTTGTGTTTGGTACAATATTTGCTTCTGATTGTAAAATGTGAATGCAAATTAAGGAATAATTATCCTATATTTAAAACCTCACAGAAGGGTGAAATCATGAAAGCAACAATTGCAAAATTACTACCCATTTTACTGTTCGCCAGCTCATGCGGCACAGGGGTATTCCTGACATCAGGTAATGCGGACGATATCTATTACAATCCTGGTGACAGGCAGGTAGTTATAAACAAACGCATTGATGTGGCACCTGTTACACAGGCCCCAACCAGGCAGGAGGCCGATCGCCTTGCCGGGGATAGCATCAGGGTTGCGCAAAGAGATTATACTCTGGTAGATTCAACCAATCAGGAGTATGTTGATGAGAAAGGAAATCCCATCGGCGATAACAATTATTATAACGATCCCAATAACGACTACTATTATTCCAATCGGATAAACAGGTTCTACCGGCCTTCCATGGGATTCGGTTTCTATGATCCCTGGTATTCAGGCTTCGGATTTGGTTACGGCGGTATGGGCTATGGCATGGGCTATGGCATGGGCTATGGCATGGGAATGGGCTATGGCGGATTCGGTTATTACGATCCATTCTATTACGATTTCTATTCCCCGTTCGGCTTTGGAAGTTCATGGTATAACCCCTGGTACAGCCCGTGGTACAACGGATATTACGGATATTACGGATATTACGGAATAGGCTATGATTGGAATAACACCGGGAAAAATGAACATTATAATTATGGACCGCGGCACTCCATGCGTACCGATGGCATCAGCGGTGAACGTTCAGGCGGAATGTTAAAAGGTGAACCGGTTTACGCTCGCGGTGGTGCCGGTGAATCAGGAACAGGCTCTTCAGGTGTTTCAACAAAATCAACTGCTGTCCGTACCGTTACCGCCCCAAGATCATCTTCAGATCTAAAGTCAGAATCCCGTCCGTCCGGTTATCGGAGCAGCATCTCTTCGGGTCAAAATCCACAGGTCAGAACTTCAACGAATCCGCCCGCCAGAACCAATTCAAGCAGCTATATCAGATCACGTACCGGTACTACCTATGTACAGCCGCCGGTTCAGGGTTCATCATCGCTTCGGTCATCGGGCAATACCGGATCTGAATACCGGTCGTCCTATGTCAGGCCAAAAACCTCCGGCTCTGCCGGCTCTTCTTCAGCCGTAGGTTCCGGATCTTACAGAAGTTCACCACAATCCGGATCTTACAGAAGCTCACCACAATCCGGAGCAGTCAGAAGTTCCTCCGGCAGCTCCTATTCCGGCAGTTCCGCACCTCGGAGCAGCGGAGGCAGCTACAATAGCGGGAGCTCTTCATCGGGCCGTAGCTCAGGAGGGTATAGCAGCGGATCTTCTTCGTCGGGCCGTTCAAGCTCCTCAGGTAGTTCATCCTCCGGCAGTTCAAGCTCTTCCCGTTCAGGCGGCGGCGGCGGCGGAAGACGCTAACCCACCGAAACTCTGGAACTCTGAAACTCTGGAACCCTGAAACTCTGGAACCCTGAAACTCTGGAATATTAAAACTCTGCAACTCAACATCATGAAAAGAAATATATTAATAATCAGTCTATTAGCCTTAATGGTTACCGGACTCACCGCCCAAAATGAACAGGATGTCCTGCGATATTCATTCATACAAACCGGCGGAACCACCAGGTCATTAAGTTTGGGTGGGGCACTTGGAGCTGTAGGCGGCGATTTCGCTGCCCTGAGTATCAACCCGGCTGGATTGGGGATCTACCGGACCGGTGAATTCTCTATTACCGGTGATTATAATTACTTTACCGCCGATGCACGTTATCTGGGTAATACCATGAAGGATAACGGTTTTAAAATGGGATTCAGCCATTTTGGTGTGGTAGTTCCAATCAATATCGAAAAGGAAGGATCCGGTATTAAGGGCGTAACCTTAGCTGTAGGCTACAATAAACTGAAAGACTATGGGCAGAATATGACCATGAAGGGCATCAATAATAGTAATTCCCTGGTTGATGGTTTCGTTAATACTGCTAACAGCACTAACGGTAGTTGGGATCCCTTTACCGATGGCCTGGCCTGGGAAACTTACCTGATAGATTATGATTCTATCGCCGGTGTTTATTATTCCGATTTCGGCGGGTCACAGTATGGACAGACCCAAAGAAGAACGGTCAGCACAAAAGGCTCACTCGGGGAATATGATTTCAGCCTGGGTGTAAACCTTTCCGATAAACTGTTCTTCGGGGCTACCATGGGAGTGCAAAAAGCTAACTATACCGAAGTCTGGGAACATTCCGAAACCGATCCGAATGATGTCATAAATTTCTTTAACGGATTCTCATTCCGGAATACCCTTACCACCAGCGGGTCAGGGGTGAATTTTAAGCTGGGTTTGCTGGCCAAACCAATGGAATTCCTGCGGATTGGTGCATCAATCCAGACCCCAACCGTTCTGAATCTTAAAGATGATTTCAGCAGCAGTATGTCAACCGACCTGAATGATGACCAACCAACCCATAAATATGACGCTTCAGGGCAGTTTGATTATTCTGTTACAACCCCTTTCAAAGCTACCGGCAGCCTGGCATTTATATTCAAACAGTATGGCCTGATCTCGGTGGATTATGAATATGTGGATTATACATCCGGACGGCTCCGGGCATCCGACTATGACTTTTTTAGCGAAAACGAAGCTGTAAGCCAGCGCTACAAGGCAGCTTCAAACCTGCGTGTAGGTGCCGAGGTACGGCTAATGAACTCCTACTACGTTCGCGGTGGATATGCTCTGTATACCAGCCCTTACGAAGTAAACGAGCCTAATGCCGGAAAAAATCTGAATACCTTTTCGGCCGGAGCAGGGTACCGTGATCAATACTATTTTATTGATTTTGGATTTGCGCGTTCAGCCTGGGATCAAACCTATTTCCTATATGGAAACAATTCGGCTGATGTAACTAACTCACAAACAAGATTTTCAGCAACTCTTGGTGTCAAATTCTAAAATCATTGAATAACCAATCAAGAATGCTCAGGTCCTGAATAAATCCAAAGCGATCAGCAAAAACTTGATGATAAGGCACAGGCGCGTAACCTGTGCCTTGTTTTTTTGCTTTCGGATGAATCGAATACCGATAATCCTTTAATCCATAATAACCAGGTTTTTGGAACTCATGGGTCAGTTTTACCGGTATATCCGATTTCATCAATTTTAATACAGCCTTCATGGCAATTAGATTATAATCAAATAGATACTCAGGCTGAATCTCCCATAGGAAACGGATTTCGTCGATCAGAAATTCATAAAAGGGGGAATGCCTGTAGGCGGATTCAACGGATCTGAAATGAATCTTTTGCCAATTCTGGCAGTAGTCTATTCTTACCTCTCTGATGGGCTGCTTAAGTGAATTTCCTTTGATTACCGGTATGCTCAGATCAATCGGACCATTGGCTGAAAGTATCCTGAACCGGTTACGCCACGATTGCTTTTCATAATTCTCGCAAGCCTCAATCCAGGCTGTTTCGGCTCCGCTCAACAGCCGGTAATACTCAACCGGACCGAGATAGGACGTGGTTAGCCAGACTTCATTCATGTTCCTGATTTCCAGATTATA
>QYQM01000106.1 GCA_007280905.1 Porphyromonadaceae bacterium
AGCAAAGAGATTGAGGGTTGGCGGAAGTAGTCGTAGAGACGCATAACTGCGTTTCTTTTTTTTCAAACACTCCTTGCAGAGATAAAAAAATCATATACATTTGCACCTCGATGAACCGGGTATGTAGTTCAGTTGGTTAGAATGCCGGCCTGTCACGCCGGAGGTCGCGAGTTCGAGTCTCGTCGTACCCGCAAAAAAAGGCCATCAGGTAATCCTGAGGGCCTTTTTCTGTCATCCCCGCGAAGGCGGGGACCCCGTCCCTTACCACGAATGCCTGTCACCGGGTCAACTGCCCACTCATCCTCAGTAATTCCGTCTCGCTGGCTTTACTTCTGAACCGGGCTGTGAGGTACCTGTTTTCAGCATCCATCAGCTTCTTTTGCGTTTCCCTTAATTCTATGTCGTTCGACGACCCGATCCGGTATTTCTCCCGGGCTATAGCAAGGTTGCGCATCGCCAGCTCAATATTTTCCTTTTCAAAATCAGATAACTGCAGGTTAGTCTGATAATCATTGTAAATCCTTTGCAGATGCGCCTTGGTATTCAGCTCCGCTTGTTCGGCTTCCAGTTTTGCGGATTCAAGCCGGATCTGCGCCTTGCTCCGGTTCTGATTTTGTGTAAAACCATCAAAAATGGTATAAGTGGCATTCACTCCCACATTAAATCCCCGGTTACGGTTCATCGACATGATTCCGACCTCCGATTCCGATTTGCTGTAAGTATATCCGGATGAAAAATTGAGTCGGGGGTACAGCGTCGAATTGGCACTTTTGCGATCAAGCAGGGCGATACTCAGATTTGTACGCGCCATGCGGATCTCCGGATTCTGTTCCTTTACCTGTAACCATAATTTCTCGAATAAAAGACCTGGCTCAACAGGGATGTCACTGGTGACTTCAAAAGGCTCGAATAAATTACGGCATAAAAGCCGGTTGATCTCTACCTTGTTGTTCTGTAGCATCTTAACCTGTTGGATATAGGCTGAACTGTCAGCATTATAATCAACACTGGCTTGCAAAAAGGAAAGCTCGGAATTTGATCCGAAGGTAACACCTGCTTTAGCGATCCTTTTACGCTCCGAAGTTATGGTCATGGCTTCCTGATACACTTCGACCATCTTCTGCTGGGTAATAATGGCATAATAGGCCTGAATGACATCAGCAACCGCGTTTTCCACAACCGATTGCAACTGGATGTCGCTCATATTCTCGAGTTCTGTAAGTCTATTCTTCTGAATAAACATATTGAATCCGTCAAATAGCGTCCAGGCCAGCGCAACCCCGCCGCTGATATTGTTATTCTTAGCGTTGGGACTCTGCTTCTCACGGCCATCATAATACTTCTGGTACGTATTGTTAATAGACATACTGCGGGCTCCGGTCAAGTCAAGTTGCGGCAGCATGCCTGCAGTTCCTATCGTGTTGTCCAATTCAACAATCCGCGAATCCTTTGCTGCCAGTGTAATATCATAATTGTTTTGAATGGCAATCACAATAGCCTGGTCGAGCTTTAACGTGTCCTGGGCAAGATTAACGCTTCCCAAAATAAGTTGGCTTAATATGAAAAGATAAATGACTTTCATGTTCATGGTTCCTTGGATACAAATTTCTTTTTGGTTCCGGAGATGTAAGTGTATAATGCAGGTATCACATATAGTGTCAGGATCAAAGCAAACATCAACCCTCCGATAATTACGATCCCCATCGAAATTCGGCTTTTGGCACCGGCTCCCAGAGCCAGTGCAATAGGCAGCGCTCCAAGAACGGTAGCCAGACTGGTCATCAGAATAGGTCTGAACCGCTGGGTGGCAGCTTCAATAACCGAAACATTAAGATCCGTTCCGGCGTATTTCTTCTGATTGGCAAATTCAACAATTAAAATACCGTTTTTAGTAACGATTCCGATCAGCATGATCATCCCGATCTGACTGAAAATATTCAGTGTCTGCGAGAACAAAACCAGGGAAATCAATGCCCCTGCGATTGCTAATGGAACGGTTAGCATGATGATAAGCGGATCCCGGAAACTCTCGAACTGGGCGGAAAGAATTAGGTAGATCAGGACCAATGCCAGCATAAATGCAAAAACCAGGGTATTCGAACTTTCAGCATAATCTCTGGATACACCGGTGAGCGAAGTAGTAAAGGTGTCGTCCAAAGTCTCATCAGCAACTCTCTGCATGGCTTCTATTCCCTGACCCAGTGTGTAACCTTTTGCAGGTGAAGCTGATATCGTTGCAGAAATGTACCGGTTAAAACGGTAAAGCTGAGGCAGGTTGACCTGGTAATCAATTTTTACAACATTATCCAACTGGATCATAATCCCTTGCC
The DNA here is from genome assembly GCA_007280905.1 of Porphyromonadaceae bacterium. Classification (GTDB taxonomy): domain Bacteria; phylum Bacteroidota; class Bacteroidia; order Bacteroidales; family UBA12481; genus UBA12481. The sequence continues at coordinate 2,331 of QYQM01000106.1, forward strand.
GATTACGGATATAAACCGTACTAAGATCGATTGGTTGATCACGGTATTGCCGGTCGGCCTGGCAAATAATCTGATATTGCTTGCCGTTCAGGATAAAGAATCCCAGCCGCTGACCGCCAAAAAACAATTGTAGGGTTTCGGCAATGTCGCGTAAGGTGAGACCGAGTGTGCGGGCACGATCTCGATCAATCCTCAGTGTCATTTCCGGTTTATTGAATTTCAGGTTCAGGTCGACAACCTGAAAAGCTGGATTGGACTGTGCTTTTTCCATAAAGGCCGGGATCGAAGCGCGCAATTTCTCCAGACTGGTTGCCTGAATAACAAATTGTACCGGTAATCCGGAGTTACGTCCGCCACCAATGGTCTGCTCCTGCGTCACAAAACTCCTGGCAAAAGTCAGGGGCCGCAGAACTCCGGTAATGTAATCCGCTAACTGTTGCTGAGTCCGTCGACGCTCTGCCGGCGGAACCAGTGTTATCCGGAGGAACCCGGTATTTGAACCGGAACCGCCTCCCATAGCAGTTAGCCCCATAAATGATTCTTTCTCCGGTAAAGTGTCTACAATGTTCACCAATTGCTGCATATAGGCATCCATTTTCTCAAACGAAACCCCTTCCGGAGCAGTTGAAGATATTGTCAGACGGCCCTTATCTTCCAATGGTGCCAGCTCGCCAGGGATTCTTGGCCAAAGAAATGCCACAAGACTCAGCGATATTGCCATTATAATAAAGGCGATCCATCTGTTTTTCAGGAATGCTTTCAACGAACGATTGTAAAAGCCGATGAGTCCGGCGAAGAATGGTTCGGTAGCTGTATAAAAACGGTTATGATGTTCAGCATGCCTGAGCCAGTTGGCGGCCAGCATAGGTGTTAAAGTTAACGACACAAATGCGGAAATCAGCACCGCACCGGCCATAACCACCCCGAACTCCCTGAATAATTTTCCGGTGAGGCCCTGGAGGAAAATGATCGGCAAAAACACCGCAGCCAGCGTAATGGTGGTCGATAAAATGGCGAAGAAAATCTCCTTCGACCCCTTAAAACCGGCCTCCATCGGGGACATTCCCTTTTCAATCTTGGTATAAATATTCTCCAGCATCACGATCGCATCATCCACCACAAGTCCCGTGGCCAATACGATGCTGAGGAGCGTAAGGATATTGATCGTGTACCCTGCAATATACATGATAAAGAAAGAACCGATCAGTGAAATCGGAATGGCAACAACCGGAATAATAGTGGTTCGCCATTCCCTGAAAAAGAGGAAGATGATCAGTACCACCAGAGAAAAAGCAATCAGGATGGTCTCTTCAACTTCGGTGATAGCTCTTCTGATAGATAAAGTCGTATCATTGGATATTCCAACGGTAATATCATCAGGCATTTCCCTCTTAATCTGTTCCAGCCTGACCTTTACCTCATCCACAATTGCGATTTGATTCGAACCGGGTTGGGGAATGATTGCCATACCGACCATCGGAATCTTACCGTTTCCACGCATGATCGTTTTTTCGTTCTCGGGCATGAGTTCCGCATGACCGATCTCCTTAAACTTGACGAGGGTGCCTTCAGATTCTCGGATAATCAGGTCGTCAAATTGTTCTTTCGTACTGATACGGCCAATTGTCCTGACTGACAGATCTGTACCGTAGCCTTCAACCCGGCCTGACGGCAATTCGATATTCTCCCGATTCACTGCATCACGGATATCGGAAGGCGTGAGGCCATAACCTGCCAGTTTCAAAGGATCAATAAATAATTTAATGGAGTACCGTTTTTCACCCCATATACGGATCTCACTGACCCCGGGTGTCGTTTGCAGGCGCTCCTTGAAAAGGTTATTGGCAATTTCTGATAATTGCAGGAGATTGCGCTTATCGCTCTGGATAGTCAAACCGAAAATGGGGCTGGAATCTGCATCTGATTTCACCACCTGCGGAGGATCCACATCCGGTGGCAGTGATCGCATGGCCCGCGATACACGGTCGCGTACATCATTGGCCGCTGCCTCCATATCCGTACCAATCTGGAATTCAACAGTAATGTTGCTCCCTCCGTCGCGCGATGAAGAGGTCAAAGTTCTGATACCTGCAATCCCGTTAATACTCTCTTCCAGAGGCTCTGTAATCTGACTTTCAATGATCTCAGCGTTCGCTCCCGGATAGGAGGTGCTAACGCTAACCGTCGGCGGATCAACACTAGGATATTCCCTGACTCCGAGGAATGTGAACCCAATCACCCCGAAGAGAATGATTAGTATGGAGACCACAAGAGCCAGCACAGGCCGCTTGATGAAAATTCCTGAAAAATTCATAATCAGCCGGTTTTATTATTTGGTACTATTTTGTTTGGAGGGCCCCCGGCCTTTAATTGACACAGATGTTCCATCACTGATCTGAAGAAGGCCGGTCACAATCAGGCTGTCACCGGGCTGCAAACCCTGTGTAATCTGGACATCCTTCTCGGTGCGTATACCTGCAAAAATGGGTACCGACGTAGCTTTGCCTCCCCGAACCACAAAAACCATGTTGCCTGCAATGTCTCCAACCATGGCCTCTGACGGTATCTTTATCGCATCAGGAATCTCCTCCAGAACCACACTGATCCGGGCAAAGGTTCCGGGAACCAGCAACCGTTTGGGATTAGAACAGGTCGCTCTTACTTTAACCGTCCGGGTTGCCTCATCTACACCGGATTCTACTGCATATACCTTTCCTGAAAAGGGCTCCGGTGTATAATCCATACCGAAACTGATTTGCATACCCGACCTCATTAGTTGAGTATACTTTTCAGGTACCGCAAATTCGATTTTTATCGGATCAACCTGTTGAAGCGTGGCAATCAGTGTATTGGATGGGATGTAGCTGCCAGGACTGACATTCCGCAGTCCGATTTTTCCCGAAAGCGGGGCAAAGATTTGTGTCTTTGCTATCTGAGCATCAAGTAGTTGTCTCTCTGCTTGCACCGATTGTAATTGATTGGCAACCATATCATATTCTTCCTGGCTGATCGCCTTAATATCAAGCAGTTGTCGTTTACGGTACTCTTCATCCCGGGCCATTTTTCCCTGCACGGAGTTCTTGTTTAACTGGGCCTGCAGATCCTGATCGTTTATTTTTAGCAGAAGAGTTCCTTGCTTGACTTCAGTTCCTTCGTTGAAATATATGCCTGTGATCCTGCCGGATACCTCATTCCGCAATTCCACCTTTTCATTTGGCAATAATGTACCGGTTGCGTAGATAATATTAAGCAGAGTATCAGGCTTTATAACCATCACTTCAACATTAACCGAACCCGACTTTCGTCCACCTGCAACAGGTCCGGCTTTGGACTTTTCTTTGCACGACACCGTTAATCCCATAATAGAGATACAAACCAGGATGGTCTGAATTAGTCTCATAACAACTTGGTATTTCTTGATTTCCACTTCCAGATACTTTTCTTATTTGACGGCATAAAGCTACCAATTAGTGATTCAGTGCCATCAATTGAAAAGTTAATTATTCCTAAAAAAATGCTGCGGAGCATGGCTATCTATTCGAATAAGTGTTATTTTAACAATTATTATACATTTCCAAACCAAATTGAACGAATGAACACATAAACCTTTTCATTGATCGGATTGTTAGCCAGTGCTTGCATACTGGTATCCTGCACTTCCACTCCTCCTGTGGGGTCGATTCAACGTAATAAAGAAGCTGTACCCTTCAGGGTTAAAACCTTTGGACCTGATGAGGTCAAACTTCTTGACGGACCATTTAAGCATGCCATGGAGCTGGATATGAAAGTTCTGTTGAATTATGAACCCGACCGCATGCTGTCGAAATTTAATAAAGAGGCCGGCCTCACTCCCAAAGCTGAACATTACCATGGCTGGGAGGATGGTACCATTGCCGGACATACGCTGGGTCATTACCTGAGTGCTTGTGCCCTGATGTATAAGTCGACCGGCGACAAAAGATCCCTCGACAGGGTGAATTATATCGTAAATGAACTGGCAATCGTTCAGGACGCCAATGATAAGAAACTATTTGTTGCTCAATATATTGCCTCAGAATTGGATTGGAAAGATAAAGGGTTGAAACTGACGCAACGAACAGACTATCCGGAGGAGCAGGGAACGACCCTTGAATTTGAATGTAAGGAACCGGTGAAACTTAACCTGCAAATCAGGTATCCATACTGGGCAAAAAATGGAATGATTGTAAAAGTGAATGGCAGGAAAATCAACGTAAAAACTAAACCATCCAGCTTTGTCCCTGTTTACCGCACCTGGAAAAACGGTGACAAGGTTGAGGTTAGCTTTCCTTTCAGCCTTCGATTGGAAGCAATGCCCGACGATTCCACCCGTGTTGCTATTATGTACGGGCCGCTGGTTTTGGCCCGGGAACTGGGTCCGGTTGATAATCCTGACACCGCTTCGCCGATGTTTGTGCCCGTGATCATGTCGGAATCCCGCATTCCTTCGGATTGGCTAAGTCCCGTTGAAGCTAAGGCTAATACATTCCAGATGAAAGGGGTAGGTAAACCGAAAGATGTGGAGCTCATGCCTTTCTATGCCGTCCACGATATTCGTTACAGCATTTTCTGGGATATTTTTACCCAGGATGCCTGGGATAAAAGACAAAAAGAATACAAAAATGAACTGGCTCGAAAAGCTGCCGTTGATGCCCGGACCATTGATTTTATTCAGCCGGGCGAAATGCAGCCTGAACGCAAGCATAACTTCAATATCCCATTGCTTCAAACCTGACCAAAGGGAAATCAAAAGTAACTGTCAAGTTTAATGCGTTTTACGGACATGGGCAGGTCCGGTTTTTGGCGTGCGCACCCTGAAAAAAGAGTAGGCAGCAGGCAGTAGGCAGTAAGGTAAACTTCGAGATACTTGAATCTGTAACTTCAGAATTCAGAATTGGTCTTCGAATCTCTAAATTTTTACTTCCTTTTAACCCGGACCGGCACTATATTTGTAAAGTGTTCGTCAATAAAAATCGAACCAAAATGAAGAAGTCAATTATTTTTTCAATCCTGCTGGTTATCGCTCTGGGATTTACAAGTTGCGAACAACCCGACTGCGGATGCCAATTCAAACAACCGGTCCTTTTTCAATATGAGTATTATAATTATGCATGGGGATTCCGCCACCGTGGTTTTCTCATCGATGAATACGGCAACGTGAACGGCTTTGAACAGCCTTTCAAATGGATGGTCCCTGATTCTTCAGGTATGATGAGCAAGGCTGATCTGGAATATAACCTTGCCCAGTGCGATACCGTTTCCGGAAAAGTGGATGAAGAGGTTCTCGATGATTATTTTAGGAAAATTGAAGATATCCGATATGGCAAAATTGTTGATACCGGACTATATATGGCGGATGCCGGTACCGGTGTGCTATCTGCCTGGTATTGGAATGAAAAGGCGGGGAAATATGAGAGTGTTTTTCTTATATCAAATGGCGATGTGAACAAGATTAATACGCATGCTTCAGTAAAAGAAATTGTTGAATGGCTTAAAAAGGTCGGGGAGAAAACAAACCGGTTTTATTGGTATGGAAGCAATTGAAAACTGCCGGGTATCAGCTATCGGGTACAATCGTGATGCGTGACACTTAAGAAATGAGGAGTGACAAGTGACAAGTGAAATGCCTTGATGGAAAAATTGCAGTGAACATAATACTCAATGCCATAATGATTCTATGCTTGCCACGCCCAATGCACCAACGACTGTCAATACTGTGCTCCAGAGAACTATCCCTATACCTATCCAAAATAATAGACGGACGGACGGTGCTCCCAGTGTAAGCCCCAACGCAACTCCCAGCGGTGCACCAGTAAGTAAAGGAGCTAATAGCCCCAACCCTATAACTCCGTAATGGTGCCAGAGCTTATGGATGCGACTTTGCTGCACCTTCTCATCTTTTCTACCGAGGCGTTGCATCTGCCAACTTCGCACACGTTCACCAAGCAACATGACGACCACTCCACCTAGCATGGCACCAATAGCTGCGGTGATGCCTATTGTCACAGGATGGAGCTTTAGTGCGAAGCCTGCCGGGATAGCGGCCCACAGTTCAATTGCTCCCAAACCAAGCACTGTCAGCAACTTTATTATAAATTCCATTGTTCTCTTCTCCTAATCTATTGGCATGTCGCCTAACGAAGGAATTGTGAAATAAAACGTGGCTCCCGCCCCGGATTCAGATTCGACCCAAATCCTTCCGCCAAGCATTTCAACCAGACTTTTTGCAATGGCAAGACCTAGTCCTGTCCCTTCATATTTTCTGTTCTTCTCGGAATTTACCTGCCGAAAACGCTCAAAA
>QYQM01000181.1 GCA_007280905.1 Porphyromonadaceae bacterium
CCAGTAGAGTATTGTAACTGAATATCCCCTTTGATATCAGATACTTATCGAAACCCAGCCATTTAGCCAGCAATAGGGAGATACAAACTCCTGCCATCCCGGAGAAACCGGAAACAGGTACGAAGAAAGTTGTCAGAATGATCAGTACTGCAAATACCGGACGATCTGAGAAGAACACCTGGGAGTAGGAATTCAGGAGCCCTTCGCCCAGGTATTTGATTTTTGTTATGTTCCCGCGGATTTTCAAGTTGAGAGATAATCAGGTGTTAATTCGTGTTGAATCAAGGCATCAAGGGTTTCGGCTTTGCGAATAAGGTGAGGCCTGTTATCCACTCCGATCAGGACCACGTTGGGCCGGTAGGTAATAAACTGGAGCCACTGAGTCATATTATAGGCACCCACCCGGGAGACCACCACCTGGTCGTCCTTTTTCAGGAGAGGCAGCTGCATCTGGTCGCGAAGCATATCTATATTCATGCATAGAGGCCCGTAAACAATGGTATCTTCGGTAGTTTCCGTCATTTCCTGAGCCGGATGGATGAAATGGTCATACCAAAAGGAAGTAAAGAGCAGGTTCACACCGAAATCGAAAATCATGGCCTTCCGTCCATCCATCAGGCGCTTGGTTGCCAATACAGTGCCGGCCAGATATCCGGCATCATCCACTAGAGCACGGCCGGTTTCCAGGAAAAGCATGGGAAGGTTATCCGGATCGAATCCGGCACTGTTCAGTGCCCCTGTGATCGCCTCGGCGTATTGATCGAAGCTGGGTGTGGTATCGGCGGCACTATGATAGGCTCCCTTCAGGTTATTCAATGAAGCGAACCCGCCTCCCATATCGATATACAATATCCGCTGATGGAATTGCCGTTCAATGGCAAGCGCGAGTGAAGCCAGTTTCTCTGCAGCTATCCGATAGGCGGCAGTTGATATGACATAAGTGCCGATATGCGTATGCAATCCGACCAGTTCAAGTTTTCCGCTCCCGATAATTTTCCGGATGGCGCCCATAGCCTCTCCATTCTCATAATTAAAACCGAAGCGGTCCCATTTCGGGAATGTTCCGGTATCCATATTAACCCTCACGGCAACTCTTGGCTTAGCGGCAGTGGTATCTGCCAGCCGGATCAGGGTAAAAAGCTCATCAAAATGATCGATGTGAATATAGGAGTGATTATTGATCGCTTTTATCAGATCCTCATCGCTTTTATCCGGCCCGTTAAAGATAATCTGGCGGCCTCCCACCCCATTGCGGATCGCTTTATCGTATTCAAAACCAGACACTACCTCGGCCCAGGAGCCCTCCTGGTGATAGATCCTGCAAATAGCATCGAGGTAATTGGTTTTATAGGACCAACCGAACTGGACCCTGGGATAGCGCGATTGGAAGGCGTCAAGGGCATTGCGATAGGTTTCGCGGATGGTCTTCTCCGACAGTACAAACAATGGTGAACCGAATTCGGTCATCAGGCTGCTGACCGAAACCTGGTCGATATGAGTGATGGGTTCAAGTTGGCCGGGCATCCCCATTTTACCGGGCATACCGGTATGCATTCGCTTAATTACAGGGGGTTCAAAGAGTTTCTTATCCATGAATTATTTTTCTCCTTTTATGGCAAAAGACTGATGGGTTTCGGCATCCACTATGAGATCATAGGAATACCTGATAAACATTTTTCCTGCTTTAAAACTGGTGAAGGGCTCCTGTTCACGGCCCAGTGCAAGCTGGACGAGTGCTTCCGGAAGGTTTTGTCCGGCCCCGACTGCCAGATAAACCCAGGCAGGGATGCGTGGATTGATTTCAACCAGGTAATATTTCTGATCGGCAGATCGGATCATCTCGAGTTCCATCCCTCCCCGCCAGGATGTTTTGGAAATAATATGGGTGGTGAGTTCAAGAAGGAATTTATCCGCGATAGTGATTCCACTCCAGGCCTTTCCTTTGTCGGTGATATACAGCTTGCGCATGGGCACGGCGCCGATGGTTTTGCCATGGCCGTCGCCCAGGGCTACCACATTTAACTCGGTTCCCTGGATAAATTGCTGTATTACCACCGGAAGGCCCCACTGTGCGCTGATTTTATAAAATGCTGCAACAGCCTCTTCAACATTATGAGCCAGGATTGCATCATAAAATTTTCCTTTGATCATCCAGGGTCCCGGAATTTCGTGGCACAGTTTCGGGATTTCCATGGCGGCGCTGATTGGCTGGCTCCTGGGCACCAGGATATCGTATTTTTTCCCGAATTCGGGCAGGTTGGATTTCAGGCGCTCCTCGTATTGAGCAATTGTTGGCAGAAATGTATGGATGCCCAGTGAATTTAATTGGTTTTCTGATCTGATGAGGGGAAGCAGCTCTGAATCAAAATTCGGGATCAGCACATCGATCGGATCCTGTTGATGGATTGCTTCCAAACGGGCCAGTACCGGTTCCATGCCTTGCGACGGGTATGGGATGATGTACACCTTGTCGGCCACTCCTTCCATGTAAACGCCCGGCTCCAGGTTTTCATAGGCGATTCCGAGAATTCTGGGTGCGAAAATGGTGGACTCGCGGAGTCCGCGGATAACTGGTACACCCGGGCCCGGATTATCGGTATTATTCAGGCCGCTGACGGCTATGGTCAATTTTTCAGGCATCATTTTCCAATAACTGACATGATTTCAGCACGGAGATAAAATCCACAAAGTACCTTTCGAATTCTGCCTCAGTTATTTGGTAATCCTTGCTCATGATTTCAAAAATCCTGTCTTCATCGGCTCCTTCGACCATCAGTTTCAGGATTGCCAGGCCGGTAGGGTTCAGTGTAAATGACTCCCCGGTTGACGGGTCAAAAACCATTTCCTGATCGCTGATTCGGAGCCCTGATTTTATGCGAGTTGTCATAATTAAATCTATTTCAGATTAAAAGACAATGGAAAGGTAGGGAAAGTTCAAAACGTAATTAAATCAAGAATCGTACCAAAAAAAATGCCCGGGATTCGGGCAGTTTTAAATTTGTTGACGGACGTTCCAAATGCTTACTCTTGTGCCGGGGCTTCAACAGCCGTGGCTTCTTCAGCTGGTTTTGCCAGAGTTACCGAGACTGGTTCCTCTTCAGCATGAGCAGCAGCAACTTCCCTGGCATTTTTCTTTGCCAAAGCGGCTGCGCGGGCTTCGTTAACCTTGGTTTCAGCAGCAAAACGGCTTTTGGCATCGTTCCGCTTGTCGGCATCCATTTTACTGGAAGCGTTTTTCAGTTTCTGTTCGCTTGAGGCGACCCATTCCTGAAATTTCTGTTCAACCTGCTCTTCGGTAAGAGCTCCTTTTTTAACACCCTTCAGCAGATGATTCTTATACAAAACGCCGCGCTGAAGCAATAATGAACGTACGGTATCAGTCGGCAGCGCACCTTTTTGCAACCATGATAATGCCTTGTCAAAGTCAATTTCAATGGTAGCAGGATTCGTGACCGGATTGTATGAACCAATCCTTTCAATGAACTTACCATCCCGTGGTGCCCTGCTATCCGCAACTACGATGAAGTAGTACGGACGGAATTTTTTCCCGTGTCTGGCTAATCTGATTTTTGCTGGCATGCTTACTGATAATTAAATATTTATTTTTTTAGCTTTAATTTTTTTAGCTTTAAAATTTTTGTGGCGCAAAGATACCATTAATATCCTGTTCTCCAAAAGTATTTAACTTTTAAAAGAGTTTTAAACACAGCCATTTCGAGGGAGAATCCTGGCTAATTTTGACGCCCATGAGCGCTTTTGTACATCTTCATCTCCACACCCAGTACTCCATCCTCGACGGGGCAACTCCCATCGAGGGTTTGATGGATCGGGCCGCATCTCTGGGAATGCCAGCGGTAGCGATTACCGATCACGGAAACATGTTCGGTGCCAAACACTTTTTTGACGCTGCCAGAGCAAAAACTATCAAGCCTATCCTTGGCTGTGAAGTCTATCTGGCACCGAAAGGCAGAAAAGATAAATCGGATGTGGAGGACCGCAGCCAGTTCCACCTCATCCTGCTGGCCAAAAACAGCAACGGATACCACAATCTCATCAAGATGGTATCAATGGCCTGGCTCGAAGGTTTTTATTACAAACCGCGGATCGACTGGGATCTGCTGCACAGATATCATGAAGATCTGATCGCCTGCACATCCTGTCTGGCCGGTGAACTGCCCCGGGCAGCCCGCATCAGTGAGACTGCAGCCGAAGAGGTTTTGCTCCGCTATAAGAACCTGTTTGGCGAAGATTTCTATATCGAACTACAGGACCATGGCCATCCTGAACAGAAACAGGTAAACCCGATATTGGTTAAGCTGGCCCGTAAACACGGGGTTGATTTGATCGCAACAAATGATGTGCATTACCTGAACGAGAAAGATGCCGAAGCTCAGGACATTCTCCTCTGTTTGAGTACCGGCAAAGATATCAATGATACCAGCCGGATGAAGTTTATCGGTCAGGAATTCTTTAAGACAGAGGCGGAGATGAGCCAGCTTTTTCCCGACAACCCTGAAGCGATATCAAACACGCTTAAGGTGGCTGATAAAATCGAAGCCTATGAACTTGACCGGAATGTGCTGCTGCCTGAATTCAATCTTCCTGATGCCTTCGAAAGTCAGGATGATTACCTGCAACATCTGACGCATGAAGGATCGAAAAGACGTTATCCGGAAATAACAGATGCCGTCCGCGAGCGTATTGATTTTGAATTGGGTGTCATTGCAGAGATGGGTTTTGCCGGTTACTTTCTTATTGTTCAGGATTTTATCCGTGCCGCCCGCGAACGGAATGTTTCGGTGGGTCCCGGACGGGGATCAGCAGCCGGATCGGCTGTGGCCTATTGTATCGGTATTACGGATATCGATCCGATCAAATACAAACTCCTCTTTGAACGCTTCCTGAATCCAGATCGACAAACCATGCCGGATATCGATATTGATTTCGATGACGACGGCCGTGAGGAGGTGATGAAGTATGTATTGGACAAGTATGGTAAAGATCGTGTGGCCCAGGTAATTACATTTGGGTCCATGGGTGCCAAGATGGCTATCCGGGATGTTGCCCGGGTGATCAACCTGCCATTGCCGGAGGCTAACCGGCTCGCCAAATTGATTCCTGACGGCCCGGATGTTACCCTGGAATCTGCCTATAAAGATGTTCCTGAATTGCGGAATGAGTTGTCGGGCGGCGATCCGCTGGTGCGAAAGACACTCGAAATGGCCAAGATCCTTGAGGGTTCGATCCGGCAGACCGGGATTCATGCCTGCGGTATAATCATCGGGCGGGGTCCGCTGATTGAACATATTCCCGTTGCCATCTCCAAGGAAACCGATCTGATGATCACCCAATACGATGGGCATTATCTGGAGAAAGTCGGTATGCTGAAGATGGATTTCCTGGGATTAAAAACGCTGTCGATTATCAGGGATGCTTTGGAAAATATCCGGCTTTCACACGGCATCGACCTGGATATGGATACGATATCTTATGAAGATCCCAAGACCTTTGAGCTTTACCAGAAGGGTGAAACCGTGGGTACTTTCCAGTTTGAATCGCCCGGAATGCGCACCTATCTGAAAGACCTCAAGCCCACTACCCTCGAGGATCTGATCGCGATGAACGCATTGTACCGGCCCGGTCCGATGGAGTACATCAATATTTATATCAAGCGTAAATTCGGGCTTGAGCCTGTCATATATCCGCACCCCTGGCTGGAAGATATTCTGAAAGATACCTATGGAATAATGGTCTATCAGGAGCAGATCATGCAGACCGCCCAGGTAATAGGGGGGTTCACGCTGGCTCAAGCTGATAACCTTCGCCGTGCGATGGGTAAGAAGCAGATGGATGTCATGGAAAACGAGAAGGCATCATTCGTCGAAGGGGCAGAAAAGAACGGCGTAGACCGTATCAAAGCAGTTGAGATCTTTGATATCATGCAGGAATTTGCAAAGTATGGATTTAATCGTTCACACTCAGCAGGTTATGCAGTGGTTGCCTTCCAAACAGCCTTTATTAAGGCGCATTACCCGGCCGAATATATGGCTGCAGTTCTGAGCAGGAACCTGAACGATATCAAAAAGATCACCTTCATCATGGATGAGTGCCGCCGGATGGGCATGCAGGTACTCGGTCCGGATGTCAACGAGAGCTATTTGAAATTTACGGTCAATAAGCAAGGTAATATCCGTTTCGGCCTCGCTGCGGTGAAGGGAATCGGAGCAGGAATTGTTGAAGCACTTGTTCAGGAGCGCGACAGCCATGGCCCGTTCAGGGATATTTATGATATGGTAGAGCGGATCAGTCTGAAAACGCTCAACAAAAAGGTTGTTGAAGCCATGGCGGTGAGCGGTGCTTTGGATAATCTCTCGAAATATCAGCGTTACCAGTTCTTTTCTGAGGATGATAAGGGTCAGAACTTTATCGAACAATTGCTCCGTTACGGAGCCAGGGTACAGGATGAAAATGCAGGAAGCCAGATCAGCCTGTTCGGCGGAATCTCCGAGATAAAACCATCGCGGCCCGAGCCCCGGCAATCTGAACCGTGGAGCAGCCTTCAGCAACTGAATCTCGAAAAGGAACACGTCGGCATTTACCTGTCAGCACACCCGCTGGATGAATACCGCCTGGTCATCGACCACTTTGCCAATGCAAATTTAGCTGATCTTCAGGAACTTACATCACTAAAGGGAAAAGATCTGAAAGTGGCCGGAATAGTCACTTCCGTAGAACATAAAATAACCAAAACCGGGAAGCCTTTTGGCCGTATGTCTATGGAGGATTTTTCCGATACTCATACTTTTACCTTTTTCTCGCCTGACTATCTGAATTTTAAGAATTACATGCAACCGGGCTATGCAGTGCTGCTCACCGGCAAGGTGGAACCCCACCGGTTTAACGAAGGGGAATTCGATTTCAAGGTTAAAGAGATGAACCTGCTGGTGGATGTTGGCGAAAAAATGATCAAGTCGGTCACCATAACGATTTCGCTCGAAGCAATCAGTAAAGAACTTGTTAATGAGATCGTTAGCATGGTCCAGAAATACAAGGGAAAAACCATGCTGAAATTCAAGGTATTCGAATCGGTGCAGAAGATCAGCATCGATTTGTTCAGCCGCAGTTTCCGGGTTGAACTCAGCAAAGAATTTCTCCGGTATCTGAATAATCATTCCGAAATCGACTTTAAGATCGAATAATTCTGAAGTCCGGAGTGAAATCTGTATTTTTGCATGAAATCATCTGAATAGAAATTTAAAAATTATAGCCATGACCGTTGAAATAAACGATGCTAATTTTCAGGAAGTTGTGATTGAAGCCGGCAAACCAGCGGTAGTGGATTTCTGGGCTGAATGGTGCGGGCCCTGCCGCATGCTCACTCCTATTGTCAAGGAATTATCAACGGAATTCGAAGGCCGTGTCGTTGTCGGGAAAGTTGATGTTGACAGTAACCCGGGCATTTCCGCGAAATACGGTATCCGCAACATCCCTACCCTGCTGTTCTTCAAAGGCGGCCAGGTGGTTGACAAACAGGTTGGTGTTGTACCCAAAGGTGCCCTTGTAAGCAAAATCGATTCCCTGCTGAAATAGGACAAGGATCACCGGCTACGAAAAACCTTGCAGAGATAGAAGAATGGGGCAATCTGTATCAGATTGACCTTATTGCCCGTCAGGTGGTGGAAGGGTTCATCACCGGCCTGCATCGCAGCCCCTACCATGGGTTCAGCGTAGAATTTGCCGAACACCGCCATTACAACCCGGGCGAATCAACACGGCATATCGATTGGAAACTGTACGGCCGAACCGATAAGTTTTTTGTGAAGCGATATGAAGAGGAGACGAACCTCCGGGCACAATTCATCATCGATACTTCATCGTCGATGCTTTTTCCCAACCCCGACCGGAAAGCGATCAGCAAGCTCTTTTTCTCTGTTTACACCACAGCAGCCATGATGCGCCTGTTACGCAGGCAGCGTGATGCCGTCGGTTTGACTCTTTTTTCCTCCGATATTGAGCGGACAACTCCTTCAAAGGTTAGTGAAGTCCACAGCCAGAACCTTTTTGCGGAAATGACCCGTTTGCTCGAACGGACCAGCCCGGGGCAGGTTAAAGAGAATCTGAATCGTCCAACCCATGCCGCTGTGATCATGCATCAGCTGGCAGAGATGTATCCGAAACGAAGCATGGTGGTGCTTTTTACGGATATGCTGGATGAATCCGATCCTGAAGAGCTCTTTTCCGCCCTCAGGCACTTCCGGTATAATAAGCATGAGGTGATCCTTTTTCATGTAAAAGATCACAAACTGGAAGAAGCATTCGACTTTCCAAACAGGCCTCACCGGTTTGTAGACATGGAAACCGGACGGGCCATCAGGGTGAATCCGGCCGAGATCAGAACGCAGTACCGCGAAAAAATCAGCCGGTATTTTTCTGATATCAAACTTCGTTGCGGGCAATTTGACATTGATTTTGTGGAGGCCGATATCCGGCAGGATTTTCGCGAAGTGCTTCTCCCCTTACTGATCAAGCGCCAGAAATTATTTTGATTTATATATCCTATTCAAATAAAAGCCTTAAAGGTTCTATAAATCTGTATATGGCACGGGTATTTTGGGTCACAATTTCAGCAGTGCCATTCATCTCCTGAACCAATTCTAATACCTCGCTGTAACTCGACTTCATGCCTTCCAATAAATCAATGACCACAACATAACCCTTTTCTTCCGGAACAAGAGAAACGGATTTGACCTTGCCAAATAGCATTCCGTATTGCATATAGGGAAAGCCGGAAAGCTTTATTTTTACATCCTGACCAAGCTTAATCTCTCCAACCCCGGCGTGTGAAATATATGCCTTACAGATAATTTTTGAATGATCTGCCGGAACAACAGTAGCCAGTCTTTCACCCGCATTAATTACTTGATTCTCACTCCAAAAATCAGTCAATGTCACCTCTCCATCAATAGGACTGGTTATTAAATACTTATCCTGCCATGTGTTAATCTGATTTAATAATGACCGAAGACTATCAAAGATATCTTGTTCAAGCTGTTCTATGTTTTTCAAATGCTGTTCATGCAATTCAATTATAGACTGTCTTTGATTGAGCAAATTAATTTCAGCCGTTACCAGGGAAGATTTAAACCCGATAAAGGTTCTTTGAGCTTGCAGCAGTCGTGCATTTGCTTCATCCATTTGCGAATCTGAAACACCCCCTTTAGTGACCAGATTTTGTTGACGGGCAAATGTTTTTTCTTCGATTTTCAATTCCGCCTCAAGAATTTTCTTTTGCTCAAGGAGCATCTGATACTGTTCTTCCTGTCTGACTAATTGCTTTTCAGCTAAATTGATTTTATTACTCAGATAATCGTTTTTAAGATAGGAATAGTAACTATACCAATTTCTGGAAAATAGATTATAAGGGCTTTGCAGTTCTCCAAGTACCAACTTTTCCGGCAATTGTACTTTTGTAATCCAGGCTTTGATGTTTGTGGTGTCGATATTATTTAACAAACCTGATAAATATAATACGTCTTCATATTCAGCGGTATTCTTGATAATAGCCACTTTATCTCCCTGGTTTACCATTTGACCGTCGTGAATAAACCAGGAAGCAATTCTTCCCGATGACTTACTAATGAGAGAAGCTGGAGGGTTACTGGTGATGATGGTCATTGGGGCACTAACAACTTTTGGGTACTTGAAAAAATAGCTCCCGACAATTATTATGAATATAATGGAAAAGACAACCGTTAGCCCCCATTTAATAATCAATCCCGGGATTTCCCCCATGATCTCACGAACTTCTTCGTTGTGTATTTCAATATTGCTTTTCTTAGTCATTTTGCGGTTCTTTTAATCATCCAACTCCAACTGGTCTTTTACCAAATTGAAATAAACACCTTTCATATTTACGAGCTCCGTATGTGTTCCGGTTTCAACAATGGCACCTTTTTCAAGCACCACAATCTGATCGGCTTTTTTTACAGTACTCAAGCGGTGAGCAACAACAACAACTGTCCGGTGTTGAAAAAATCTATCCATATTATCCATAATGATTCGCTCATTTGTGGCATCCAGTGCATTGGTCGCTTCATCAAAGAAGATGTAATCCGGGTTCTTATAAACCGACCGGGCAATTAGTATACGCTGTTTTTGACCAGTACTTAAACCATGTCCCTGACCACCAATTTGAGTATTATATCTTAGTGGCAATGATTCAATAAACTCATCGATATTGGCTGTAATTGAAGCCTGTTCAATCTTTTCAGCATCCGGTATTTCATCAATGATCCCAATGTTATTGGCTATTGTATCGGAAAAAATAAACCCCTCCTGCATCACAACGCCACAACACTTTCGCCATTGAGACTGACTGTATCGGTCAAGGTTTGTATTATCCAATAAAATCTGTCCTTCAAAAGGCTCATAGAATCTAAGCAACATTTTAACCAGGGTTGTTTTTCCGCTGCCGCTTGTCCCAACAATAGCTGTTATTTTATTGGCCGGAATGGTCAGGTTGATTTTCGCCAAAACTTTGGGGGAGTGCGGTCCCTCGTAGCTGAATACAAGATCCTTGATTTTAATATCTTTCCCGGAAGGAATATCTCTGATTTTTCCATCCTCCGGTTTTTCCTCATCTTCACGATTATGGATCTCACCCAGCCTCTCCAGGCTGATTTTGGCATCCTGTGCCTGCTGGGTAAATGAAATAAATTGCTGGATCGGAGCATTAAGTTGTCCGATGATATATTGAACGGCCATCATCATTCCCAGTGTCATATCGCCTTTTATTACAGCCTTTGCAGCCAGAAATGAAATGAAAAGATCTTTTGCCCGGTTAATAAACACTGCTCCAACCTGCTGATTCTGGTTTAATGACAATCCTTTTATGCTTACTTTATACAATCGGGCCTGTATGGACTCCCATTCCCATCGTTTTTGCTTTTCGCAGGCATTCAGTTTTATTTCCTGCATACCGTTTATCAGCTGTACAATATTGCTTTGATTCGCTGATGATTGCTGAAAGCGCTTATAATCTATTTCCCTTCTTCTTTTAAGAAAAAGCATCACCCAACCGATATACAACACACTGCCAAGCAGAAAGACACCCAGGATTCCGATATGGTAGGTGGCCATTATAATCGTATAGATAACCAGCGTTATAACAGCAAAAACGATTTCAACCAGCGAGTTTGTGAGAAATGTCTGAATTCTGCTATGGTCGCCAATCCGTTGCATGATATCCCCAATCATCTTTGTATCGAAAAAAGCGATTGGCAACTTCATTAACTTGATCAGGAAATCGGAAATCAGCGAAATACTGATACGTGTCGTAATATGCAACATGATCCAACTCCTGATCAATCCATTGGCGGTTTGCCCCAATGTCAGTACCATTTGTGCCACCAGCACCATGGCAATAAAAGCCAGATCACTATAATTGATGCCGTAATCAACGATCGATTGGGTAAGGAAAGGGAATATCAGACTGATGAACATCCCGGTAAGCACTCCTAAACCCAATTGCATAATGTACCTGGTATATGGCCTTAAATACCCAAGCAGATATAAAAATTTTAGTTTATCTTTTTCTTCATCCTCGTGTTTGTAAAAATCAGGAGTTGTTTCCAGCAACAAAGCCACTCCCTCCTTTTCCCCTTCGTTTTTAGTACTGATCCAGCATTTCAGAAATTCTTCTTTCGTATAAGTTAACAGACCTTGTGCCGGGTCCGAAACATATACGCATGTTTCTTCATGTTCCGGCACTTTTTTCCCGGGGAAATATTTTTTGGTGGTTTTAATTTTATAGATCACAACAAAATGGCGCTGTTTCCAGTGAACAATACAGGGGAGCGGCACTTCGTCCCTTAGTTCTTCCCAGGTCAGTCGGTAACCTTTTGTTCGAAAACCAACATGTTCAGCAGCATCGCTGATTCCCAGCATTGATACCCCCTCCCGTGTAATATACGACCGGCTGCGCAAGTATTGTAGACTGTAGCTTTTTCCATAGTATTTTGCTACCATACGCAGACAGGTGGGGCCACAATCCATGGCATCCAGTTGTTTATAATGCGGGAACTTCATTGTTGGGTTATTTATTCACTGTAGCTATCATAAAAACGTGTTATTGTTCTAAATCAATCTGATCATCAATGTTCCCAGCAGTATAAGTTGATCTACTGCTGTAACCTTTCGGCTGCGAGTGTATAGGAAATTCAATAATTTTGATCAAAGGTTGAGATGAAGCCTTAAATGAGGGAAGTTGATGGGAAAAGCTCTTCCAACCGGTTGGCTTTCCAGTCAGGAATAACAGTCAGGACATGATTGAGCCACAGCCAGGGATTGATTCCATTCTTTTTGCATTAACCCATTACGATTACATCATGGCTGCACGCTGGGCCGCATCGCGACT
Organism: Porphyromonadaceae bacterium; assembly: GCA_007280905.1. GTDB lineage: Bacteria > Bacteroidota > Bacteroidia > Bacteroidales > UBA12481 > UBA12481. Next base: position 12,416 of record QYQM01000181.1, read on the forward strand.
ACCGGCAATCAGGTGGTTTTTCGGCCCAGGTTATTGAATGCATTCCATAACCTAAGTCTGAAGAAATATCTGGTTACCCTTTTGTCATGGATAACCCTTCTGATTTCTTTGGTAATACTTTTAAAGTATTTATCCAGGGCGTCCGTGAGATTCATCAATAAATGAAACCGATCGGCAATTTGACTAGCATACGGGCAAACTTCAGAAATGGCCGCAGAATAGAACCGGACCGATCCCGGGTAACTATTTCAGCTCCCGGATATTTAGTCAAACAGGTTTTTAGATCCGCACTTTCTCTGGTCATTAATAAATCGATTGGCCTGAATGTTTCCATATCGATCAGGACCGTTTCAAATCTTACCCCTTTACGGAATGCCTAGTCATCAACTCCCAGGACCCGAGGCTGTTTAATTACGGGAAGTTGTTGATTATGAGCAATCCTGATGATGGGTGAAATACTGACTCCCAAGAATATTTGCTTGGATAACTGACTGCCTAGATTGTCGGTCAGCTCAACGGATAAGGAGTCTAAAATCTTGCCGGTCCTGGTGGTTCTCCGGGAGTATCGCAGAACACTTCCTGTCTGTTCATAGAAAAATTTATGATGACATTTGGGGTTCATCCGCCTGAACTTTCTTGCCTTTAAAATGATCACAGAAGCGTTTTGGAAAACCTGAGGATCCGTGATAGATCGGTAATAATAATCATGGATGGAACTGCTGTTCTTTCCACTTGCAGGACACCTGGATCGCTTGGTCTTAATCGATGCAAATACCTTAACAGTGTTTATACTGTACTCGATTCTGTGGATGGAAAATTTTGGCAGGCAAAATAGGCGGTTTATATTCATAATTAATTACTGTTGAATTACTTAAAGATAATAAATGCCCTTCATAATATCAAAGAAAAATATACTTATTTACTTATCAATCAATTTATTATGAAGACAACCCTATTCTAAAAACTTCCCCAAATTTGACGAAGAACAAATTTGGTCGGTGTGTCTAATATGACAAAGATTCACTTTTCTTGCCATTACTTCAAAGTTATTTGGTGATGGGCAGAGCCATTGATATATACAGCCCTGACACATTTTATTTGATCTGATTCTAAACCAAGAGTTTCCAATTTCGATCTCGTTAATCAACAGTTCATGAATTGGTTGTCCAATTCTTCCTAACTGATTTTGATTAGTATTTGAAAAAACAGATCCATCCGCCAAGACTGTTAGTTTGCCAAAATCAAACTCATTAAGAACTTTCTTTCTTAAAATACTATTCATCGTATGAGACATGGATAAAATATCTTCCCTTTCTAAATAAACAAATTCTTCAAAGAAATCCTGATTATTTAAATAAAAAGGAACAATTTCGAAATCCAAAATATTATAAGTCATCACTATATGATCGACCAATTCTTTCTCAGATATCGATGTTACAATAAAAATAATTCTAAAATTCTTAGCTATATTAAGTAACTCAATAGTATTTTCTTTTAACATTGCTATTTCATTTAAAAGAATTACTACATGGCATCCCAGTTTATTAACAGTATTCATTTCTTCAACAAATTTATTAATATGTCGAATATTAATATAAATATAAATATTTTTTTTATACTTCCATAATTCAGTAATCAACCTATTCAAATGAGGATAATTAAGGACATTGCCACCGATAAAATTTATCATGTTCAAATGATAGTTAGAAAATGCTTCAATAAAATCAATTACTTGATCGGGATTAAGATTACCTTCTCCTTTTCTACAAAATAAGGTTTGCTTATAGCCTGTTGAACAGCTTTCACAATGATTTTCACAGTCAGAGTCAAGATAAATTGTAATTTCATTTACGTACATTTTAAGCTTCTCACCTCCTAGGATTGGTCCCTTTGACAATATATTTTTTACATCCTCCTTAACATTAATAAAAGGGAAAAGACTAATAGGCTTCTTATGTGAAATAGTTTGCGAGATTACATCACCAGCAAAAATTCTTTGAAGGCTATAAATAAATTGACCAATTTCTGGATTCGAAAATTCACTTTCAGTTAATGAGATACAATATACATTAGTTGGATTATTGAGCTTTTGAATAATTATTCTATTAACCTCATTAAGTTCTATTTCACAACTTTGATTTGAAACAGTATTAAGGATCAAAGCACTAGTCTCACTTTCAAATAAGAAAGTGTAACTTTCAAGGTAGAGCCAAAAATCACTCATTGTAAGTAGGTTTTAATCAATTATGTCAATTTCATTCATAATCTTATAATAAGTTTCAGGAAATTCTTCAATTGTCGAAAATATTTCACTTAAATAGGCTTTGAATTCTTTTGAGCCCATTCTTCCAGGGCATTTAAGTTTCCCGTTAAAATTTTCAATATGAAACATACAAGTGTAACAAGCTAAGGACAAATAGCAGGTGCTACATTGATCAAATAATAATTTCAATATTCTATTATAATCCTCAGCAATATTATCAAGGTTGATCTTGATTAAATCTTCCTTAACATAACCCATTGTAAATCTATGGTCTACTCGTTCACAAGGAAGAATGTTTCCTTTAGAAGTAATAAAAATCTTCTTGCCAAATGGTTTGCAACTCGCAGTTGGTACATATTTGGGTTTATTTTGTTCAAAGAATAGTTCCACGTAATTATGCATTGATCCGGCTATATAATTATTTAAAAATGTTATCATCATCTGCGTGTTGGGAAGCATAGTTAAGTCTTTATTTCTTAATAAATTGTAAACATTTGAACTTTTCACATCTTCTTTGCTATTTTTAAACATCGTATTGAATTCTTCAATTTTCTCAACTTTTATGCCAATAGTATTTAATTCAGCCACTCGAGGTAGCTTTAGTAAATTATTATTAAAGAAATGATAAATCTCCTCATAAGAATTTCTATTATGCAAGACAGCATTAAAACTAATATTATTCTCGTAATACATTGGAAACTTATGTGATATATCTTTAAGGTTAGAAAGTATTTTGCTAAAAGAACTCATCCCATTTTTAGTTAGCCTATAAGAATTGTTATTTTCATCACCATCAAGACTCACAAGTAAGCGAAAATCATTTTCAATTAAATATTTTATATATTTTTCAAGTAGTGTTCCATTAGTTGTCATTGAAAACTTTATCTTATGATCCCTGATTGGATTTTGTTGAAGGTATTTTACAACTTGTTTTATAAGTTTCATATTCAGTAATGGTTCCCCTCCATAAAAACTAAACAAAATTTCTCTGCCTTTTGTTTTATTAAGGGCAGAATACCAGTGCTTCCGAAGAAACTCAATAACCTTAACAGCAGTTTCAAAACTCAATACAGTTGCATTTCGTGAATCGTTACCAGTATAGAAATCTCCATAACCGCAATATTTACAGGACAAATTGCAAAAATCGGTAACTTCAAAAGTAATTTGGTTAAGATTCGCAATTGATTCATTAATATCTTTTGAGGTAATTAAGGAAAAATATTTTCTTTTAGATGATTCTTCATTTACAAAACCAAATCTTTTTAGAAATAAATACTTTTCCAGATAGTATTTGACGACATGTTCTGGAAATTTTAACAAAAATGGGGTAGTAAGATCAAAACTAGGATTTTTGTTGTCTTTTTTTGAACTATTGGTAATAGAATCTATTCTAATGAAATAATTTAACAAAGAATTGGAAATAGTAGTCAATTTTTTTTCAGAATTGTAAATATATGTATTTCCAAACTGAGTTGTAAATAGTGGTGATTTTCTCATTTTATTATGCTATTTTTAGGA
>QYQM01000110.1 GCA_007280905.1 Porphyromonadaceae bacterium
AAAACCACTTCCAGCGGCGAATATCGTCGCACCCCGCGTGGGGTGCGTGGATTGAAACATTTATTGTTCCAGAAAGTGCCAAAGCGTAATAAGTCGCACCCCGCGTGGGGTGCGTGGATTGAAACCTTTGTAATAAGGTATTAATGCATTAACCCCCAAGTCGCACCCCGCGTGGGGTGCGTGGATTGAAACTCTTAAAGAGGGGATACAAGGGGAGAAACCAGAGTCGCACCCCGCGTGGGGTGCGTGGATTGAAACGTGTTGGTGATAGCCGGATCGACCGCGACAACAAGTCGCACCCCGCGTGGGGTGCGTGGATTGAAACACATAATCAAAACCACTTCCAGCGGCGAATATCGTCGCACCCCGCGTGGGGTGCGTGGATTGAAACAATTACTACCGCGCTAACCGGAAAAGTAAAAGGTCGCACCCCGCGTGGGGTGCGTGGATTGAAACATCGTTTGATTCGTATTAAAAAATCAACAGACCGTCGCACCCCGCGTGGGGTGCGTGGATTGAAACAGCGTTCCGGAATTAGTATTAATCGTCAATGTTCTGTCGCACCCCGCGTGGGGTGCGTGGATTGAAACATCCATCAGGTCAGCCACGTTTTCAACCGTCAAAGTCGCACCCCGCGTGGGGTGCGTGGATTGAAACTGCTGTATTTTCCATTGTCATGTTTGTAAAAAAAAGTCGCACCCCGCGTGAATGCTGGGAGGAAGATATATGATTATTATTTATATTTAGACTGATTATAAACCCTATAAATCGGGGTCTATGTATATATGAAATATAATGACTTCCGGGGTATGTTACTAGAAAAACCTCCTGTCACACCCTCCTGACTCTTCCGCCATTGGTTGTTAGTAAAATGTTAATTATCAGAACCAACCAAAAATGAAATCCATTATCAACACCCCTGCCCATATTCTTGATCAGGAAGAAAAGGAGGATTATGCCTTGCTGAAGAATATGCTTCAGAATCGCAAGGGAGACTATGTTTCCGACGATGAGATCAACGAGGCGCTGAACCGGTAGGATATGTTTACTAAATTTTCATGGTAACTAAAAGGTATGGGTAACTGGAATAATCTTCACGTGTATCTTTGGGAAATCTAACAACGGAATTATCATCATGACCGATCTAATCTTATGGAAAACCCTGCACAACCTCGGGCAGGAATTGTTCAGCCTGAAACCCTGGGTCTACCTCGACGAAATCGACATCTTTGGGGTTAAAAGCCCGGAAACCGACAAGGAATATTTTATCAGCATTATGGGCAGTAACCACAAGGTTTATGCGCTATCCGCCTATGAGGGTGCAGCAGCCATTGGAAGATTTTGGGATATCCAGAACAGCAATGGAACCCTTCCTCCGGAAACAATCCTGACCATCCCTCATTTTATGATTTCGCTTATTGACCGGCAGATGGTTCCTGATGACCAGGCAAAATTAATCAAGCAATTAGGCTTGTTGTACCGTGGTAAAAATGGCTGGCTAACCTTTCACCGGGTCGATCCCGGTATGTTCCCGGCAACACCGGATTCAACTAAATTGAACGACCTTAGGTTTATTCTTGAGCAATCCATTGATGTGATCAGGAGGGCGATTGTCGACCAGTCATTGATCTATCCCGAAGATGATGCTGAAGAGGATTACCTTTTCCGCGTAGCAGCCATAAACGGTGAATCGCTGGAATGGAGTGATCTGCATAGGGTAGTAACGTTTCCTAATCTCAGTATCCGACTTGATTTGGATCCTTCCCTGTTTACCAGTCTCAATTCTATCGCTATAGCCGGGAACTTTCTTCAGGTAGACCTGATTCTTTTGGCCAATCCCATCCGTGAAAAAGGAATCCCGCCCTATTTCCCATTCGCACTGGTTTTGGTTGACGGCAAAACGGGGTTCGTTTATGGTGTTGAATTGATAAGACCGTTACCGGATTACGATGCGCTTTTGAGCAGTATCCCGGAGGTTTTGCTCCAGAAACTGATTGATGTGCGATTCCACCCTTCCTCTATCAAATACCGGCATCCCGACCTGAAAATTATTATGGAATTCATTGGCCAACAAGCAAATATCCGGATTGAATTTTCACCTAAACTTCCGGCGCTCGATAAAGCTATGCGATCACTGATGGCTAAACTTCAATCATCCAGGTGATTATTGAGGCCTTAAATCTTTTTGTACAATAAAATCCCAACTCTCTGTATATGGTCAATCAAATCGGTATTATCAATTTGATGATAATTAGAGAGATCAATAGTGTATGGCAAGAGCAGATCGTCCAATACCATACTGATTTTATTCATTATCGAGAGATTCAGATCATTGCCTTTCAATGTCAGGTCAAAATCGGAACCCGGCCTGAAATTGCCTTTTGCACGCGAGCCATATAATATTGCTTCGTCAACTTCGGGAAAGGTGGCTAAAACCTCCAAAATTTTTTGAATTGTTTGATCTTTTAAACCGTACTTCATTTGGCTTCATCAAATAAATCCCGTTGTCCGGTCGATATTTTCAGCATGGTATTATGCAATTCTTTAAACATCAGGAAATAGCTTGTTAGAATGGCCTCCGCAATTTCATCAGCTGTTTCTTCATTATAGGCATGAGAGGTTTTGGACCTGCTTTCAATCATTTTCATCCAGCCTTCACCATCGGCTATCAACCCCCGGTTAAATGCCAGGCGGAATGCATCACGGCTGCCTTGTATATCAGTTACTCCCTGATATTCGTAATAATCTTTTATCAGGTTCCAGGCAAGTTCAAAATTGTATTCAAATGCCTGAATCATTCCCTGAATTTCCAATTCATTCAATGTATCGCCCTTCTTGATGAACTTTTCTAATTGTAAAAGCGCTTTTGAAAAATTGGCGAATCGTTGCTGCCAGCGTATATCTTTCTGTTCTTCCATGTTTAAAAGGTATGACCTTATGTCCAGGCAAAAGATAGAGAGAAATTTCCGATTCTTACCGATTGGCACATTAGCACATTGTCACATTTGCACATTGATCTATCTTTACAACAAATTAAACCAATTATGAAATATATTACCCTTCGATTTTCGGCCTTATTTTTTCTGATGTTCGCCATTATGAAACTGAGTGAGGCACAGGATACCCAATTTGTTCGTAAACAACTGATTAAGCTATGCGGACCGGAAATGTACGGACGCGGATATTACAAACGCGGCGACGGTATCGCGGCAGATTATATCGCTTCACAGCTTAAGCAACTCGGCATCAAATCGTTCCCGGCCGGTTACCTGCAGCCTTATACTTTCAACGTGAACATCATGAATTCGGTCATCGTAAAGTTTAATGGCCAGGAACTGATATTCAACAAAGATTATGTGGTCGGTCCGAAGTGCGGATCTCTCACCGGCAAATTCAAGCCGGTAATCATCAATGCTTCGCTGATGTTACGTCCCGAGAAATTCATTGCAGCCGTTAATGAGGCTCCGGCTCCGAAAGTGGTTCTCCTGGATTCGGCAGGGCTAAAGAATCCGGAATTGTTCCGGTTTATTAAAACTCTTGCCACAGAGAAGCAGTTAGGAATAGCCGCCCTGATCGAGGTATTTGCCACTACCCCCGGCACCTACCCGGGCAGGGGAGAGATGAAAATCCCGGTTATCGAGGTGAACCGAAAATCTGTTCCGGACACCCTCAACGAGGTAGAACTGAATATCGCGAATGAATACAATGAGAATTATCCTACACAGAATGTGATCGCATACCTACAGGGACAAACCGATCAGTTCATCGTTTTTACTGCCCATTACGATGGGTATGGATCATACGGGGAAGGAAACTATAACGCAGCAGCAGAGGACAATGCCAGTGGTACGGCGATGGTTATGGACCTGGCACGGTATTATAAGGCGGGAAAGAAACCTTACTATTCCGTGGCTTTCATGCTCTTCAGCGGTGAGGAAGTCGGGCTGATGGGCTCAAAATACTATGTCAGCAATCCTCTTTTTCCGTTAGATAAGATCAAACTCGTGATCAACCTCGATATGGTGATGACGGGACAGGACGGCGTGTTTCTTTTCAACGGTAACGGCAGGCCGAACGAGGCGGCCATCGTCCAGAAGATCAACGAGGAAAAACAATACATGAAAAATGTTGAGAACCGCGACGGAACGGCCAACAGCGACCATTATCCTTTCCAGGAAAAAGGCGTTCCCGCCATCTTTTTCCTCACCAAGGGCTCATCGGGCCGCGGTCATGGTCCGGATGATACCTATGACAAACTCCCGCTCTATGCTTACGAGAATCTTTTTAAACTGGTAATTGCGATCCCGGAGGAGCTGAGGAAACAGGAAATAGTCAAATAAGGCTCAAGGCACAAGGCGCAAGGTACAAGGCGCAAGGCTCAGGCGGGAATAACCGTGATCACGATCTCGCGGCGGGATCTCGGTCCGTCGAACCCCGGACATAAACATTCACTATCCCGCTTTGTATGTTACTCCCGGCTACAGTCAGCTCAACCTGAGCAGTAATGTCATACAGACCTTCGCGTTTATAGGTGACAATATGAAATACCTTTTGCCTGGTTCAGTTTGGACCATTATGATAATTAGCTTAACTCTCAGACACCTGTCAGCTTCTGTTACAGTTTCAGGTATTCAAGAGCTTTGAAGACCAGGATTGCTGGCCAAATAATTGCTTTCAGAAATCCCAGCACCCCGGCCCAGAATGTGACTGCGTGGCCGATAAAATAGACAGCTGCACCAATCAGCCCGAGACCGTAAACGACCCCGCCGGCATTGTTGTGAGCCATAGCATGATAGTTTTTGCTAACCCTTCCTGTTGAATTCTCTTCGAGTGTCATGTGGTTTTAGATAAAATTAATAATATGTATAAAAATACAGATAAGGAATAATCTAATGCCTTTTCTTAAGAATAATCGCTTCCAGCTCCTCCAGGGATTTGCCTTTTGTTTCAACCAGATATTTCCAGAAGAAGAAGAAACTGATCAGGGTGGAGAGGCAATAGAACCCAAACACGGGTGCCGTACCGAACTTGCCCATCACAATCGGAAACAGGAACGCCGTGGCGCAGTTAACCACCCACACGGCAAACGAGCTGACGGATGTTCCTCGCGACCGGATGCTGTTCGGGAACATTTCCGATAAGAAAACCCACACCACCACTCCCATCGTACTCGAAAAGGATGCCACGTATCCCACCACGCAGGCGAGCAAAACATAACCGCCTAAAAAATGATAGGTCATTCCTAAAGAGATCACCCCGAGGAAAAATGTCATCCCCATAGCACCGGCCATTAATAGAGCTTTACGTCCTAATTTATCGATTAACGACATGCCCAAAAGGGTAAATATGAGGTTTGTAGCCCCGATAATAACTGTTTGCATAATGGCTGAATCGTTGGAGAATCCAGCCGATTTAAAAATCGACGGGGCATAATACATGATGGCGTTGATTCCGGTAAGCTGACTGAATACCCCGAGCATCATCCCGATGATCACTATCCGGGTATATGGTTTCCGGAATAGTTTTACCCGGATGCCGGCTTCGTTTTTCTGAGCCGACAGGACAATTTCATTCAATTCCGGCTCGATATCCTGTCCGGGGTTCAGCCGGGCGATCACTTTGCGGGCATCGTTAGTACGTCCCATCAAAACCAGCCAGCGGGGGCTCTGACTGACGAAAAACAGCAGGATGAAGAACACCAGGGCAGGCACACCACCTGCTATAAACATCCAGCGCCAGTTATTTTCGCCGGTATTCAACAGCAGGAAATTCGAAAAGAATGCCACCAGGATACCCGTCACGATGGCGAGCTGACTGATGGCAACCAAACGTCCGCGCAATTTTGCAGGTGAGATTTCCGATATATACATGGGTGAAAGCACCGATGCCCCGCCGATGGCCAGTCCCCCGATGAAACGGAACAGTACAAACATGGTAAGCGAGGTGGCGAGTCCGGTTCCCACTGCCGACAACAAAAACAGGAGTGCCATGATCTTCAGCATCAGGCGTCTGCCAAAAAGATCGCCCGGTTTACCTACGCTCAATGAACCGACCACACAACCGATAAGGGCCGATGAAACCGCCCATCCCAGCATGGCATCTGAAAGGCTGAAATACTTGGTAATGAATGGAATGGTACCTGATATTACGGCAGTATCAAAACCGAAAAGCAGACCGCCGAGGGCTGCTGTGAAGCTGTTGGTGGCGAGGTAAACGCGGGGGTGGGGCATGGTTGAGATGTTATCTATTGTCGGTTATCGGTTTGCTTCGCTAAAGTAATCATTATTGCTTTTGACCAAGCTTCCGAACTTGAGCATTATTCAGTGGCATTAAATTAATAAGTATATTTGCGATGTTCAGTTGAGGGATTTTAGGTTTTTGAAATGATGAGCAAGATTATAAAGAATATACCTGTTTATTTATTATGGCTGGCAGGATTGGCCATTACCGCTCATCTGATTATTATTCATGATCATCATTTAGCCGATGCTAATTCGCATCAGGAAGATTATTGTCCTGTTTCAAACGAAAAAACCGGTCACAGCTCAGGTTTTCCGATACACTGCTGTGCATTTAATGACGTTACTTCAGAAAAGGCAACTGCCTACTCTTTAACCAGGATAGTTCAATGTAACGAGATCTCAATCTGCGGGTTTTCTGATGCTGATACTTTTGAATTTCAAGGCCCCTGCATAACGATTTTTAACCTCCGGAAACCTTTCCCCGATTCTTATCTTCTGGAATTATCTTCTTTAAGGGCTCCACCTTCGATCAGCTAATACATCCTTCCATTCTTTAGTAATCCTGGGATAAGTAGCTATCCCCATTTTTTCATTTTATTTAAATTGATTACAAATGATGATAAATCGAATAATCTCATTCTCGATAAAGAATAAATTCATTATCGGATTATTCATATTGGCATTGATCGGATGGGGAACATACTCCCTGACAAAATTGCCGATTGATGCCATTCCGGATATTACCAATAATCAGGTGCAGGTCATTTCACTTGCCCCATCGTTAGCAGTTCAGGAAGTGGAGAGCTTTATTACTGCACCCATTGAGGTAGCTGTTGCCAATATTCCTGACATAATCGAACTTCGATCCATCTCTCGCTTAGGTTTGTCGGTCATAACCGTTGTGTTTGAAGACGGTGTTAATGTTTACTGGGCAAGACAGCAGCTAAGTGAACGATTGAAAGAGGCTGAAGAGGTAATCCCGGCAGGGCTTGCACAAATCTCCCTTGCTCCTATTTCAACAGGGCTGGGAGAGATATATCAATATCGTCTGGCAGTACAAAAAGGACATGAGAAAGAGTTTAATCCAATGGAACTGCGAACAATACAGGATTGGATAGTACGTCGTGAAATGCTCGGGACACCTGGCGTTGCCGATATTAACAGTTACGGGGGATTTGTTAAGCAGTACGAAATAGCAGTAAATCCAGAAAGACTAAGGGGTATGAATCTGACACTGACGGATATATTTACTGCACTGGAAGATAACAACGAAAATACAGGCAGCGCCTATATTGATAAAAAGCCCACAGCTTATTTTATCCGGGGAATCGGTTTGGTCAAAACTATTGAGGATATTGAAAAGATTGTGGTTAAAACCACTGGCTCTGGTATTCCTATATTAATCAGGGATATAGCGACGGTTCAATATGGTAACGCTACCAGATATGGGGCTTTCGTTGTTGATACTACCGAAGCGGTTGGCGGCGTGGTTATGATGTTAAAAGGAGCTAATGCTCATGAAGTTATTGATAATGTGGAAACACGGATAAAGTCAATCCAGAAATCATTGCCAAAAGAAGTCAGCATAGAGCCTTTTTTGAATCGTTCTGACCTTGTGGGGCGTGCCATTGGCACCGTTTCAAGAAACCTTATTGAGGGCGCCTTAATCGTTATCTTCATTTTGGTTTTATTGCTTGGCAATATGCGTGCCGGACTCATTGTTGCTTCCGTGATTCCTCTTGCAATGCTTTTCGCCATCTCAATGATGAGACTGTTTCATGTATCCGGGAATCTGATGAGCCTGGGGGCTATCGACTTCGGGCTGATCGTTGATGGTGCCGTGATTATTGTTGAAAGTGTTGTCCATCGGATCTCCATGAGCAGACACCATCATCCGGGCGTGGCAAAGCTGACCCAGGAGCAGATGGATGAAAATGTGTTCGATTCGGCAAAACGGATGATGAGTTCGGCCACTTTCGGACAAATTATAATACTGATTGTATACCTGCCAATAATGGCGCTCGTAGGTATAGAAGGGAAAATGTTCCGTCCTATGGCACAGGTTGTTACATTTGCACTTCTCGGCGCTGCAATTCTTTCGCTCACCTATGTTCCAATGGCTTCGGCATTGTTCCTAAGCAAAAAGACAAGTCACAAACCAAACTTTTCTGACAGGTTAATGGAGTGGATTCGGAAAGCATTTAATCCTGCAATTGCATTTGCACTTAAACGAAAACTTTTGGTTTCTGTTTCTGCGGTTGGTCTATTCCTGTTCAGTCTCTTTTTATTCAGTCGTTTAGGTGGTGAGTTTATTCCACAACTCGAAGAAGGTGACCTGGCCTCAAGTGTTATCACTCTTCAGGGAGGGTCACTGACTAACACTGTGGATAAAGTCATTATGGCTAATAAGATATTACTGGAAAATTTTCCGGAGATAAAGCACACTGTATGCAAAATAGGCGCCGGTGAGATTCCCACAGACCCTACTCCAATGGAAACAGGTGATTACATTATTACCCTTAAGGATAAAAGTGAATGGGTATCGGCTGAAACACGTGAAGAACTGGTTGCAAAAATGGAAGAAAGCCTGGTTGTTCTGGCCGGTGTCAAATTTGAATTTCAACAACCCATACAAATGCGTTTTAATGAATTAATGACTGGTTCAAAACAAGATATAGCCATTAAAATATTTGGAGATGACCTGAATACTCTTGCAGAGAAAGCATCTGATGTTGAAAAAATCATTCAGACTATTGGGGGAGTCGAGGATATAAATGTTGAGAAAGTCACCGGCCTGGCACAGATACAGGTCGAATATAATCGTGATCGGCTTGCACAATATGGCCTATCAGTGGGGGATGTTAACCGTTTATTGCGTGCTGCTTTTGCAGGAAGTCAGGCAGGAGTCGTATTTGACGAAGAAAAACGTTTTGGACTGGTGGTTCGTCTGGATAAAGATTACAGGCAGAGTCTGGATGATATAAAAACCCTCACTGTAGCTCTTCCTGATGGTCATCAGATACCGTTTGAACAGTTGGCCGATATTTCAATTAAATCGGGTCCTGCCCAGGTTTCGAGAGAAAATACCAAACGCAGGATCACTATCGGATTTAATGTCCGTAACCGTGATGTTCAAAGCGTAATAAATGATGTGACGGCTCAGATAGATCAAAAAATTAAACTGCCAACAGGCTATTATGTATCGTATGGAGGTCAGTTTAAAAATCTTGAGGCCGCACAGAAAAGACTTTCCATAGCTGTTCCAATAGCACTGCTTTTGATATTCGTTTTGCTTTACTTTACATTTCATTCTGTAAAACAATCCCTGTTAATCTTTACAGCCGTACCAATGTCAGCGATCGGAGGTATCTTCGCCCTTTGGATGCGTGGAATGAACTTCTCGATATCGGCAGGTGTAGGGTTTATAGCATTGTTTGGAGTTGCAGTTCTTAACGGAATAGTGCTGATAGCCGAGTTTAACCGGCTTGAAAAGGAAGGTATTACTAACATTACTGAACGGGTATTAAAGGGGCTTCAAACCAGACTACGTCCGGTAATTATGACAGCTGCAGTAGCATCACTTGGATTCCTCCCGATGGCATTGTCGACTTCTGCCGGTGCCGAAGTGCAAAAACCGCTGGCAACTGTGGTAATTGGGGGGTTGATCACTGCGACCCTTCTTACGTTGGTTATTCTGCCTGTGTTCTATATATTATTTTCATCAAATAACCTCAGAATCAGGTTCCGTGGCAGATCAGGCAAAAAGCTGGCAATTATTTTCCTTTTACTTGGCACCGCATCTTTTTTCCATACCATCAACGGCCAGCAAACCAGAACCATTAATCTTCATGATGCTATTCAGACAGCACTGGACAGCAACCTGACCGTTAAATCTGCATCTTTCTCAGTAGAAGTACAGAAGGCTCTTAAGGGTGCAGCACTTGATCTTCCAAAAACTGTTATTGACGGGCAGTATGGTCAGTTCAATTCTTATACCAACGATAATAGTTTTACTGTTTCTCAATCTTTTGCATTCCCTTCGGTTTATGTAAATCAATATAAACTGGCCAATGCAAATATTAAAAGCAGTGAATGGCAATATCAAGTATCTCAGCTTGAAATAGCCACACAGGTTAAACAGGTTTACTGGCAATACGTTTACCTGTTAGCAAAACAAAAATTGCTTTCTTATCAGGATAGCCTTTATTCAGGGTTTTCAAGAGCAGCAGAATTGAGGGCTAAAGCAGGTGAAACAAACCGGCTCGAGATGATCACTGCCCGGTCGCAAAGCCTTGAAATAAAAAACCAGTTGTACCAGGTGACTTCTGATATTGCAATATATAATCGTAAACTGATGATACTGCTGAATAGTAATTCACTGCTGACACCATCAGATATTGATTTACATCGACTTGATTTTACAATTATCTCTGATAGTATGTCAGTTGATCAGAATCCATTTTTGGCTTACATTCAGCAACAAGTAGAGGTTTCACAGACTGAAAAAAAGATTGTGCGCAGTCAGATGCTTCCGGATATAAATCTGGGCTATTTCAATCAGTCTATCATCGGAACGCAGGAGGTAAACGGTGTCCCGAGGGATATTGGTCAGGGCTTCCGTTTTACCGGTGTCAAGGCAGGTATCTCTGTTCCAATATGGTTTGCTCCATTTACAGCAAGAGTAAAAGCCGCAAAAATAAGCGAAATTATAGCCATGACAGACGCTGAAAACTATGCCAGATCACTTGCCGGCAATTACCAATCCTTACTCGATGAGTATAAAAAATACTCTTCCAGTGTTGATTATTATGAAAAACAGGCTGTTCCTGAAGCTGCCCTGATTATTGAACAGGCAACCCTCAGCTATAAAGCAGGAGCATTAGACTACCTCGATTTTGTGCTGACACTGAACAGGGCTTTAGCCATCAGGCAGAACTATCTGGATGCACTTAATAGTTATAAGCAAACTATTATTTCCATTGAATATATCACAGGTAAAATATTTTAAATTCTATTTATCATGACAACAGTAAATTATATAATATCAAAATTTTTTTTAGGATCAATAATCTTTTTGGGTCTTATTTTTTCCTTAGGTTCTTGTTCCAAAGGAGGTAAACCCATTACCGAAACCATTAAGGTGGAAGCCCTTCCTGAAGATATTGTAGAATTGCGTGCTGACCAGATCAAACTGGCAAAAATTGAATTGGGCGTTATAGAAATGCACTCGCTGGGGAACATACTTAAAGTTAATGGAATTGTATCTGTCGCACCACAAAACCTCGCAACCGTGTGTATGCCGTTGGGAGGTTTTATTAAGAGTACGACTCTTTTCCCGGGGAGTGCTGTACGAAAGGGTCAGACTCTTGCATTGATAGAGAACCAGGATTTCGTTGATATTCAGCAGAATTATCTGGAGGCAAAGAACAGACTCGTATTTGCGGAAGCAGAATTTAAGCGACATACGGCTTTATTTAAGGACGAGGTATATTCAGAACAGAATGTTCAACAGGTTACTGTTGAGTACAAGAACCTTAAGGCGATGATAAAATCACTGGAGCAGAAGCTGGTTCTTATTGGGATCAACCCGGATCAACTTAATGAAGACAACATTAGCAATTCCGTTAACCTGGTATCACCTATAGGTGGCTATCTTAAATCGGTAAACATTAATATAGGAAAATATGTTTCATCCACCGATGTGTTATTTGAAATTGTGAACAGCGATAAGCTGCTTCTTGAATTAACACTGTTTGAAAAAGATGCTGATAAGGTGGCCTCAGGTCAGAAAATCAGATTTTATATTAACAATGAGACGGAGGAACACGAAGCTGTTATTACACAGACCGGAAAATCAGTCGGTGTGGATAAAACCTTCAGGGTTTATGCATCCGTTACCAGCTCTTGTAAAAATATTTTACCAGGAATGTACGTGAACGCCTATATTGAGGAATCTGATAGTAAAGTACCGGCCCTTCCTTCAGAGGCAATTGTAAGTTTCGCTGATAAGGATTATATTTTTATTTATGAAAAAGAGAAGGAAGAAGGTGGGAAGCCATTCACCGAATATCGGATGATTGAGGTAAAAAAGGGCGTTTCAGGAGCGGGATTTACCGAGGTAAAAGTTCCTGACGATTTTAATATTAATACTGCAAGGATTGTCACCAAAGGCGCCTATAACCTTCTCTCAGCCAAGAAAAACGCTGGTGAAATGGCCTGCTGAAAAGAATGTTGTCGGTTGTCGGTTGTCGGTTATCGGTTACTGACAACTGACAACTGATAACTGATAACGGCTTTTTCCTATCTTTGCTGGTATGGAATCGATCCCTGAAAACGCCTTAATGTGGGCCGGATTTGTAGTTTTTATCATTCTGATGCTTCTGGTCGACCTGGTTGTGTTCAACCGGAAAACGCATGAAATCAAGATGAAAGAGGCGCTGCTTCTCAGCCTCTTCTGGATATCGCTTGCGATTGTGTTTAATCTGGGGGTTTGGAGATATCTCGGACAGCAGAAGGCGCTGGAGTTTCTGGCGGCTTACCTGATTGAGGAGTCACTCAGCATCGACAACCTGTTTGTCTTCATCCTAATCTTCGCTTACTTTCAGGTCAATCCTAAATATCAGCATAAAATTCTCTTTTGGGGCATTGTCGGGGCTATGGTGCTCAGGGCAATATTTATCATAACAGGTGTGGCATTGATCAACAAATTCCACTGGATTATTTACATATTCGGGGCCTTCCTGATCTTTACCGGCATTCGCATGGCCTTCGATAAAGGATCCAAAATCGAGCCCGATAAAAACCCAATAATCAAGCTGGTGAAAAGAATTATCCCGGTTACAACCGATCATCGATATGGTAAGTTTTTTGTACGGATCGATGCAAAACTCTATGCAACACCATTGTTCATCGCCTTGGTAATGATTGAGTTCACCGATCTGGTTTTTGCAGTGGATTCCATTCCCGCCGTTCTGGCCATTTCCAAGGATCCTTTTATCGTATACACTTCAAACGTCTTTGCCATCCTTGGCCTAAGATCCCTCTTCTTTGCACTCTCCTCTATTATCAGCTATTTCCGTTTTTTAAAATACGGATTATCCGCAATTCTATTCTTTGTAGGCGTAAAAATGTGTATATCAAGTATATACAAAATACCAATCGGGATTTCGCTTGGAGCGTTGGTCGGTATCCTGGCAATTTCGATCATTTTATCTGTTGTGATCCCCCAAAAGCATTCGCGGTAAGGGACGGGGTCCCGGCCCCCCGCCTCCGCGGGGGCAAGCTTTCGCCGGGATGACACTTCTTCGTGGTGAAGGTAGTGACGCCAGCTTCTGTCTTCCGTCTTCCGTCTTCCGTCTTAAAGTCTCTAAGTCTTTCCCCCGTGCCTGAGCACCTTCGCCTCAAGGTAAAAAATCAGCTCCTCTGCCATGTTCTTCGTCTGGTCTCCAACACGTTCCAGTTTACGAATGACCGATAACAGGCTGAGAATATTAATCGCTTCATCAGGTTTTCGTTTGATCAGCTCGGAAGCCACGCGGTTGGATTTCATTTTAATCTGATCGAGCAATTCATCTTTGCGAAAAACCTCCCGGGCCAGATGACTGTCTTCTTTTTCAAATGCGGATAAGGTATTCTTAAGCATCCGGAGTGCCGTATCGAACATGTCCTTGATTCCCATTTCTGCCATACATTCCTGATCGATAGGATACTCCAGGTCTCTCACCAGGGTGGCGATGTTATAAGCATAATCACCAACCCTTTCCAGGTTGTAATTGGTTTTTAAAACCGATAATACAAACCGCAGGTCGTTGGCAACCGGACTATACAATGCCAGGATATTCTCACAAGACAAATTGATTTTCAGCTCGAAGGCATCCACCCGCTTTTCATTAGCGGCAATTTCGATTATCAGGTCCTTGTCGAAATGCTCGAGGGCAAATCGTGCTTTTACCATCTGGCTGATAACCAGGTTCCACATTTCAAAAATACTGGTTTTGAGCGTCTGAAGTTCATTGGGTATATGTGTCATTTCAAGGTCTCCTTGTTATTCATTCCTTTCATCATCCAAACCGGCCGGTAATATAATTCTGTGTCCGGATATCGGTTGGATTGGTAAATATAGTCTTGGTTTTGTTCCATTCCACCAGTTCACCCAGGTAAAAGAACGCGGTAAAATCACTGATCCTTCCGGCTTGCTGCAGGTTATGGGTTACTATAATAATTGAATATTGGTTCTTCAGTTCGAAAATCAGGTCTTCAATTTTGCCGGTCGAGATGGGATCCAGGGCAGATGCCGGTTCATCCATCAGGATCAGCGCCGGTTCCACTGCGAGCGCCCTGGCAATGCATAAGCGCTGCTGCTGGCCTCCCGACAGCTCCATGGCCGATTTTTTGAGCTTATTTTTGACTTCGTCCCACAAGGCAGCCTTCCTGATTGAATCGATTACCTTTTTCTCGATGAAATGCTTATCAGAAATTCCATTGACCCGGAGTCCGTAAGCCACATTTTCAAAAATCGATTTCGGAAAAGGATTCGGTTTTTGAAATACCATGCCTACCTTTTTCCGGAGTCCGTCGACATCTATATTTTTGGCATAAACATCCTGTCCGTCTACATAAACTTCCCCTGTAAACCGTGTGCCGTCAATCAGGTCATTCATTCGGTTAAACATCCGTAGTAAGGATGATTTCCCGCACCCCGAGGGCCCGATGAAGGCAGATACGGTGTTGGCCTCTGCGGTAAAATTGATATTCTTCAGCGCATGAAAATCGCCGTAATAGAGATCCAGATTCTTTGTTTCTACTTTATAATCAGGCATATTAGTTCATCTTGGTTTTTTTCCCGGCTATCCTCCGTATCAGGTTAGCCAGCAGGTTCAGAATGAGTACCAACATAATAAGTACAAAGGCCGTTCCGTAAGCCATCGGCCTGGATTCCGTAACATTGGTGCCGCTGGTGGTCAATACATAGAGGTGGTAGGGAAGTGCCATCACCTGGTCGAATATCCCGTGAGGTAATTTGGGTAGAAAATAGACGGCAACGGTGAACAGGATCGGTGCGGTTTCACCGGAAACACGGCCAATAGAAAGTATCAATCCGGTAAGGATGTTGGGAAAGGCTACCGGCAGCACCACTCTCCTGATCGTCTGCAATCGCGTGGCTCCCAAAGCATAACTGCCGATCCTGAGTGTATCATCAACCGATTTCAAGGCCTCTTCAGTGGTGCGGATGATAACGGGAAGCGCCATCAAACCCAATGTGAGCGAGCCGGCAAGAATGGAATCGCCGAATTTCAAGGTATTTACAAAAAGCGCCATTCCGAACAAACCGAAAACGATCGACGGAATACCGGCGAGGTTGTTGGTCATGGTGCGGATGAACCTTTTCAGGAACGACTCTTTCAGGTATTCATTCATGTAGATGGCCGAAAGCACGCCCACCGGAAATGCAAAGGTCATGCTTCCCGCAATCAAGCATAATGTTCCGATAATTGCAGGGTAAATTCCCCCGCCTGTCATTCCGTCTTTTGGCATGGCAGTCAGGAACTCCCAGTTGATGACCTTGATACCTTTAAGGATGATGAACCCCAGGATCACAAACAGGACTGCAACCACCATCAGGCTGATCAGCCTGAAAAAATTAAAGGCAATGGACTGTTTTAACTGTTTCCCGGTCATATTTTCCTCGTTTTAACCGTTTCCACCAGCGTGTTAAAGATGAAAGTCATGATAAACAGGATGATCCCCAAAGCAAAGAGAGCTTTGAAATGGGTCCCGCCAAATGAGGCTTCTCCAAGTTCCGCTGCAATGGTGGCCGGTATGGTTCTCACCGGTTCTAGGAAGGTATGCGGTATTACCGAGGCATTGCCTGTGACCATCAGAACAGCCATTGTTTCACCTACAGCCCGGCCGATTCCGAGAATCACAGCTGCAATGATGCCCGATTTTGCAAATGGAATGGTAACGCGAACCAATGTCTGCCAGTGAGAGGCTCCTAAAGCCAGACTGGCCTCTTTCAAAGCGCGTGGCGTGGTGCGTATGGCATCTTCGGCAATCGTGATAATCGTAGGCAATGACATGATAGCCAAAATGATACTGCCTGCAAGAGCCGTCTCACCAACGTCCAGTTTGAAAAACTTCTGTATCAAAGGAACCAGTACTACCAAACCGAAAAACCCGTATACCACTGACGGAATACCGGATAACAGTTCCACAACGGGTTTCAGAATATTCCGGAAACGCTGGCCGGCAACCTCAGCCATATATATGGCGGTAATCAGGCCGATCGGCAGTGCCAGAAGGATTGCACCCAGACTAACCCATAGGGTTCCTAAAATCAGAGGCAAGGCCCCGTAAACAGCTGCCGGTTGCGATGTCGGATACCATTCATGACCGATGATAAATTCTTTGACCGATACTTTTTTAAGCGGAATCAGTTTTCCCTTGAAATCTTTTTTTAAGTAAGTGTCAGGAAAATAGGCAATAACACCAGGATTGGCCTGTACAAATTGTTCAATCAGGTCAGGAAGGTTTTTAAAATCGGTTCCGAGTTCCTCTTCCGTGAATTGCCCGGCCAGATCGTCAATTGATTTTGGAATGATCTCTCCATCGGTACCGGCTATATCTTTCCAATTGGTAATATCCTGGTTGAAAATATCCTTCACCTGCTTCGAAGTAAGCTGATTCAACGGATTCGAGGAATTTACCACCACTGCAAGATGGCCCTCAATAGCAGTCTGATTGAACAATCCGATCCCTTCCCTGAACAGAAATAAAACAACCAGCAGCACAGTTACGCTGGTAACCATGCTGCTGGTAAACAATACTCCGTGCGTTATCTTTTCAATTATCCGTCTTACCGATTTCATAGGAGAACAATGGCTTGATTATTTCTTTAACGGTACATAACCGGTTTCTAAAACAATCTTCTGGCCTTCCGGAGATAAAATATAGTTTACATAAGCTGACACTGTCTTTTCGATGCTTGACAGGTAATAGTAATACAGCGGCCGGGTTATCGGATAGGTTTTATCCATTGCCGAGGCTACCGAGGGAACAACATAGGTCTTGCCTTTGTCATAGGATACTTTAAGTGGTTTTACTGCTTTATCAATATAGGCCAGGCCAACGTATCCTATGGCACCTTTGGTCTGACTGACCGACTGCACAATGGCACCGGTTGCCGGCATCAGCAATGCGTTGGAACCAAAATTCTTTTTGTTCAGCACATGCTCTTTAAAAAACTCGTAAGTGCCTGAGCTCGTTTCCCTTGAATAAGCAACGATTTTAGCATCTTCACCGCCGACTTCCTTCCAGTTGGTGATTTTTCCGGTAAAAATCCCTTCCAGCTGCTCCCGGGTAAGTTGACTTATGGGATTCGCTGGGTTAACTATCACGGCCAATGCATCATAAGCGATAATCACTTCTTTGAAAGCTTTTCCGGCTTCCTGCATTTTCAGTTTTTCATCCATTTTCATCGACCTTGATGATTGCGCGATATCCGTTGTGCCGCTGATAATGGCTGCCAATCCAACGCCGGATCCGCCACCGGTAACGGCAATGGATGCTTTAGGATCTTTTTTCATAAAGGCTTCAGCTTCAGCCTGCGATAAAGGAAGAACCGTGTCGCTGCCTTTAATCTTGAATGATTGTGCCAGTATCATGGCCGGGAGCATCAAAGCCAGGGCCATCATCTTTAAAGTTTTGTTTTTCATCTTTTTGAATATTATAGGAATGTTTAGTTAACAAAAAGTATCTGGTTAATCAGAATTTATATTGAAGACGCAGGGTAAATACATTATCATGCCTGTCGTTTGAAAGATCTTTCAGGGTACTGACATCTTCGATGTTGGTGGTGGTCTCGTTCAAAACATAATCATAGTAGGCAGTGATTTTCACCTGGCTGTTCCATTTATACACCCAGCCGATTCCAAGAGTTGAGTATTTAGCATCATAAGCGCCTGTGGCTTTGTTGCTTCCTGTTACTTTCACTCCGATCTCATTTCCGGTAACCGCTGTGTTCGGATCAAACCAGTCGTATTTGACGACCAGTTGGTATTTGGTCTGGAAGATGTTCTGAACCAGATAAAAATAAGCGCCGTTAAATTTCCGGATGTAGGCGTCTGTAACAGGTTGTGCAGATGGACTGACTGCACTTTTTGCAACTCCGGGTTGGGTTCCTGTAATAAACTCACCGCGGAGTATAGTGAGCCCTAGCGGAGAGTCATATGAAACCTGGGCGTCAGCTCCGAAATACTCTCTGCGGAGTTTATTGCCTATAGCAGAGCTTGTTGAGTCGACTGTTAAAGCCATAATATTACCTGCAGGCAGGGTCACATCGTTCATGGAGTAGTTATATTTGGTTCCCTGTCTCCATCCGCCGTTATAATAAGATACTCCGAGGCCTACTTTAACTTTTTCGCTGCGGTTGGTTTTATTGATCGACAGATGGCTGATGAAATCCTTGTAACGGTCGAAATCGACCACATTCGGACCGGTCCCGTTGAACAGGCCTGCATCGAGTTTAATGAAGTTGAATCTCGATGTTTTCGGCGGCTGGAAAGTAAATCTGGCACCCAGATCACGTTCTCCGGGGAACAGGGTCTGAAACATCCTGGAACGTTCCGGTGACTCCCGTGAACTTGATGAATAGGATATCTCATAACCGAAAGGGCGGTCGAAAACCCCTGCCGTAATAGCAAAACACTGCAGCCAGGGATCAGTAAAACTTACATAGGCATCTTTGATACCTACACCCTTCTCGGTAACATCCACCTGGAGAACATATTGTGAGAATGCGTAATCATAAGCCAATTTAAAACGACCCCGGCGAACAGCAAAACGATTGTCGATACCGGCTGGAAAGTTTCCACCAGCAAATGATTCAATCCCGGCTGTATCAGCTTTTTGGAATTGCGACTGAATATATCCTGAGATTTTCAGCCGGCTGAACAGCGACACATCGGACTGCAATTTTTCCAAAATCGGATAAACAGTATCCGGCTTTGGCGTTTCAATGATTTGAGCGCTCATCCTGGCACCGGTGAAAGGAGCCGTCAGAAGCACTAATAAAACAAGTGTAGTTTTAATCGATTTCATATTCAATTTCTTTTTACAAAAAAAGAGATTGAATGTGAAGTGGGGGTTAATCTGAGGTTACCAAATTGTTAAGAAAGTTTCAGGGTTTCAGGGTTTCAGGGTTGCCGGATGGCTAACTGTTTTCTGCATAACTGACAACCGGCCACGATACCTGGATTTTCAGCATCAAAATTCAAAACTGGTCTTCGAATCTATAGATTTCTTCCTCCTCCTTCTCTTGAGCCTTGAGCCCTGAGCCTTGAG
>QYQM01000179.1 GCA_007280905.1 Porphyromonadaceae bacterium
CTGGTGCACATCGATCCGGCTTCCGCCAACCGAGCCATTTATGATGCAGACCGGCATCATTTGGTTTTCCACGAATTTTTTGGCCAGTTCTATTCCCCAATATCCGATCTGAAGCTTTGCTCCCTGATTATCATAGGAAACTGCATTGCCCCATAGCTTCAACCGGGATTTTTCCGGATCGGTATCCGAACAGCCATAACTCCTGACCCAGTCGCTGGTATATGGATTGACCGCTTTACCATAATCATTTGCCTCCGCATTAGATTGCCCATCAATGATATAAGCATCGCCACACACAATATTTGCCACAGTATTCAGCACCTCATCCGTGCCTCGTTTTATCGACCCAAACTCAACCTTGTACTTAATAAGCCCTGCTTTAAGCTTTGCGGTAAAGGCATATTTTTTATCAGATGGCACTTTATGGCTCTCGGTTTCAGACAGCTTACCATCAGCATAAATCCTAAGGAAAACAGAATCAGCCGGTTTCGTCAAGGATCCATTATAATAAAGCGTGCCTTCGTTGTTATCGTCTCGGGCATAAAACTGATTGTCACCGGGTTTTTCATCCTTCCCCGGAATCCTTTGAACCCAGGGATCACTCTTTGGCTCAGTCACCAGGATAGAAGCAGTGGCGGCAACCTCTGCACCACCGTTATTGAGAGCCAACCTGACGGTTATCCTGCCGCTGCATTGCGATCGCCTGAGCAGCAATTTACCGGGGGTAATCTCCTTGATCACAGCGCCACCGGAGACAAGCCAATTGTAATTCAAGTCTCCACCACCTTTGGCCTTCATCGCATCGGGATTGCTGATCGCCGGCACAACTTCGATGGTGTTCCGGCCATTCCATGTTGCGGGTGCCTTAAGGGTAAACACCGGTTCGGGAATCGCTTCCCGAATCGTCACGGCAATGTCCCTGGTCTTAATCTCATTGGTATACACCGCTTTGAACTGCAGGACAAATGCTTGATCCGACACAACACGTCCTGCATCGAGGGTATATGATAGTTGGTCCACAGCAACAACTGTCTCCGCGCCATCTCTCTTGAGAACCCAATAAACCTTCTGTGCGCCTCCGGCAATGGCTGAAAAGGTAGCATTCTTTCCCTCCGGCAGGGTTATCTGGTCTTGTGAAACCGAAAAAGCGCTTCCTGAAGGTACCAACGGCCCGACGAGTGTTTGCAAGGGTTTCTGGTTTTCATACTGGAGTTTGATCCAATCTGCGGAACGTACCACTTTAGAAATTCTCACTTCGTCGATATTACCGGTAAAGTTGTATTCATTCATCCAGCCACCAATCCACATCTTCGCAGGATTCCTGATGGATAGCGGAGTTTTTGTGGATTGAGAGACACCATCGAGCAAACCATTCACATATACCCTTGAATCGCCGTTCTGATAGGTATGCACCAAATGAACCCATTTTAACATTGGCAGTTTACTGGTACCCGTGACCGTTGCATTTGACCAGTAACCGTCTACGCGGATATGCGGTGGGCTGGCGAATTGCATTACCACCTTCCCAGCCTTCTCCTCATTGCCCCATCCGATAATGGTGGAATTCGGCTTGTCGGCTCTCACCCAGGCCTCGGTGGTGCTGGGGTTTGCCCCGGTCGGATAACATTGGATGTTCTCTCCGCAACTGATCCCCTGCCCTTCCTCAAAATGCTTTGCTTTGCCTATCAATCCGCGCGTTGCCGTTGTTCCCCTATTTTTAGATATGACCGCACCGACTTCATCTTTCACCGGGTCATTCATGTGTAAAACGGTGAGGTATCCGTTGGATTCATTGAATACAGCCTTTCCGCCGGATTCACTTTTCGCGCCAGCTTTACCCCAATACATTTTGATTTCCTGGCGGGCATTACCTTTGATGTTGGGGATTCTCACCCAGATACTTGCAGTTCCTGTTGCCGGGTTCCATTCCTCAATCTGGAAGGCAAGCGGAACACCCGCCTTGTTTGAAAAACGGATATCGTCCCCCCGGGATTTCGCCTGACTGAAATTGAAAAAGCCTTTATCAAGCCTTACCAGCAGCGGGAAATCATTCTCCGATGCTGATGCCGGTAAATCAGCGCCTTCAGGTGTCGTAAGGATATATATGGAACCGAAATATTTCCAATTCTGATATGGGGACGAGGTCATGTTGGAATATCCATAAGCGAGATCGCCCCAAAAAATCAAGGTTATAGTAACAATAAAACTTATCCTTTTGACCATTTTCATGCTTTAGTCCGCTTTCATTTTTACTGGTTAAAACTATAAATCTAACGAATACCGATAAAACATATCTTTCGGACATGAATAAGGTATTGTTTTATTTATTATCGGGCATTTTTATTTTTCATTTCAGCCTTGTTTGCCTCCCTGGTCAGGACATCCGGAAAAAATCACCAATTAGTCAGCCTTATCCGTATGTCAGTTCCGGGAAATTCACAGGACCGGCCATACCCGAATCACCAGATCCGCTTGTCAATTATCAGTGGCCCAATCCCACCGCGTCAGACGGATTGGAGATTTATTTGCTAAAGCCCGAATCAATCTTTACAGATAAACCGACATCCTTCAAAAACCTTCAATCTTTGACCGGAAATAGTCCGGACGTTTTGGTTCAAGGCACCGGTTCCATCAGAATAGATTTCGGTCTTGAAAATGGTGCCTGGGTGGAATTTGACAGTCCCGATTGCCCGGGCGGGGTTGAGATGAGCATCAGCGAATACAATGAACCCGGTGTCGAAAAAACGGTAGCTCCGGTTAAATATGGCAATACCTACCGGCTTGAATTGAATAAAGAGCTTTATGAAGGGGTGCGTTTCGCCTGGATACATATAAAAACTTTTGATTATCAATGGCATATAACCGGTATCCGGGCCGTTTGCCAGGTCAAACCGACCAATTACAAGGGAAGCTTTTCCTGCAATGACCCAATGCTCACCAAGATCTGGTACATGTCGGCCTATAGCGTGAAAGCATCATTATGCCAGGATTATTTTGGTGCTATCCTCATGGACCGCGGCGACAGGATGTCATGGACGGGTGATGCCCATACTTCTCAGGCTGCTGCACTTGTTGCTTTTGGCAATTTTGATTTTATCAGGAAAAACATCGACAATACCTCCGAACAAAGTAACGGGATCAGGAGTTACTCGCTCTATTGGGTGTTGAGTTTGCTTGATTACTACAATTATACCGGAGATACTGCTACCCTAAACAGATATATCGACAACGCCTGCAAGAAGCTCGATCAGGCTTATACGGTTTTTGGAACCAATCCGGGTCTTCGCTTTTACGGCTGGGATGAACGTCTTTGTGCCGGATTTGAGATCTGGTTCAAAGAGAGTCAGGAAGCACAGAATGCATATAAAATGCTATCGATCAGGGCATGGCAGGACTTTGCGACGGCCATGGATAAATATGGCCGGACGGACCTGAAGGGAAAATACGAAAAGTATGCAGCGGAGAAATTGTCTGATCTTAGGCGAAATGAATTCTGGTATTCCGGTTTCGGTCTGCATGCAGCGGCTGATGCGGTGAATACAGGACTTCTAAACAAATCTGAGCAAAAATCATTGTTTGAAAAATTGTTCCTCGATCGGGTTAACCGGGTTTCACTTTCTCCATTCAACCAGTACTTTGTCATTCAGGCCATGGCCCGTTTGCAAAAGTATGATGATGCTTTAAGCACTGTCAGGGATTTGTGGGGTGGTATGATAAACTACGGGGGTACAACAACTTTCGAGGTTTTCCGGCCATCCTGGAACCAGGTTATCAGCCCGAATGATGCTGTTCCGAACACCCAGAGCGGGATAACCAGCTTATGCCATCCCTGGGGTGCAGGTCCGGTTAAGTGGCTCAATGAAGAGGTGTTGGGCATCGTGCCGACTTTCCCCGGATTTAAAACCTGGGATGTCGTTCCCCATCCGGGCAGAACTTTGACCCGGATATCAGGAAAAACACCTACACCTTTTGGTCCCATCTCTGCCAGTTTTGATTTTTCTTCAGGTCTCTGCAAAGTTACCTCCCCGAAAGAAACCATCGGCAGAATCGGCATCCCAAAAGTGGAGAAAACAATAAGACGGATATCGATCAACGGCAAACTTGCCTGGGATAATAAATTTCACTCCGTATCAGGAATAACCGGAGCAAATGAAGATCCGGAATTTGTTTATTTTACTGATGTTAAGCCTGGCACTTACGATATATCGATATCGTATATGGGTACTACTCCGGCCTATAACGAACCGCCCGAACAATATGATGCACAGTTTATTAAATACGATACGACAACAAGCGGGAATTGGGGCGGCATATACGGGAAAGATGGGTATATCCTTTGTAACTACAAAGGTGAAGGCAACGATAAGCAGACATTACCATCATATGTAACATCGGTTGACTATTTCAGGGCCTTCCCGAAAAACGGATTGCCTGATCCGACCTTTTGGGCATCCGGAGTTTTAGATAAGCGCGCGTTAGCAGGCGATCCGGGCAACCCGTTTCCCCGAAATGCGACCAGTTATTCCAATACAGATCAAACCATGTCTGTAACGATCAATATTAATGGCACAAAGGGTTATCAAATAGCACTTTACTTTGTGGATTGGGAGAAACGGGGCAGCAGATCTGCAGTGGAGATGTTTGATGCAGCCACCCTCAACCTGATCGCCCCGGTGAAGATTGTAAAGAACCATTCCGGCGGGGCCTACCTGGTTTATTCGTATAACAAATCGGTAAAATTCAGGATCGATAAGGTACGCGGAGGGATTATTAGCCTGAGCGGGATCTTCTTTGATCCGTAGATGCTTCCGTAGGTGGTCATCTTTTCAGTTATTAGTTTTCAGTTATCGGTTGCAGGTTGCACGTTGCTTGGTGTACGTTTGGGATTTGCTTTTTGGGATTTGGAATTTATTTGTTATTTGTCATTTGGTATTTGGAATTTACCTTAAGGAATTCTATGAAAAAAGGCCGCCCTGATGGGCGGCCCTTTTCTTTAAAGAGACTCATTTATTTCGTTATTACCATCTGTTTGGTCTGCACAAAACTTCCTGCCTTTAGGGTATAGAAATAAACCCCTGCTTCCAGGTCATATGTCTCCAGGATAAAAGTTTGCTTTCCTGCCGGCATCCAACCGTTGTTAACCTCCAAAACCTTGCGGCCGGTGAGATCCATGATTTCAAAGGTTACTTCAGATCCACCGGTAAGTTCATAATCTATATTGGTGCTATGACTGAACGGATTGGGAAAATTCTGACCCAGACTGGCCAGTCCGGGATTCAGGTCAACCCCGTCACTGATGTTCCCATGATCGTTCAGGTTCAGGCGGATCATCAGGTTTCGCTTTCCGATGAAATCGCCAAGGCCCGTTTCCCAGTTTCCGTCATAAAATGCAATTGCCGAAGATTCGGTAAGCTTAACGGAATTGTCAGTTCCAATTTCCAAACCCTTGTTTCTGCGTACGAGATATTCCGGATTCAGATTATCATAGGTTATACCTGCATAAACAAGGTCACCCTTTTTCAGGAATTCAGATTCGCCGTCCTTGTCCAATGGCATGGTGACCCAGGTGTTAAAGTCGGTCGAATCCAGCTGGATCATTTCCGTGGTTAATAGTTCGTAAGGAGTTTCATCAGTCTGGCCAATCGGGACAAAATATAGCGTGAACCGGTAATTAATAAACTCATCGGCTTTACCACCTGCTATATAGGTGGAAATTGAACTGACTTCACAATCATTGAAAATCGGGAAAACAGATCCGTTAAAGTGGCCAACATTTGCCACTGCAGCAGCGTCGTACCGTTCTTTACTGAACGACCAGCTCAAATCATTGGTATCGTCCGAGCGTGAATAAATACTATCGGTTACGTTAAAGAAAACATCCCGTTTATTATCAGCCGGATTTTGATCTTCGAATTTTGATCTGGAATCCATTGCGACTTTGTAATGTCCGTAATCTGTAGGCGAATATTTATCTGAAATATCAACAGTATCCAAAACCAGGACCGAGAGATCTTTCTTTAGTGACATCCGGTGAAAAACACTGTTTCCGTTTTTAGTTATATCCAGATCCAGATATACTTCTTCCTGGTCGTATTCACCGAAATTCAATACAGTGGTCTGGAAATTGGTGAACCCGTTATTGCCATCCAATTGTGATTTCGGGATGTTGTGAATCCAGGCCATTGTTGTGTTTGGATTACCATCTTCCCATTCCATTTGCACATAACTTATTTTCAGATCGTTATCATAGGCTTCCGATAAAGTGAAATCGTCAACAGCCCAATAATAGAGGGCGGAATTTACCCAGTGCAGCCTCATCTGAACGTCGGACATTCCTGCGGCCACATCAGAAATATTGACTTCCATAATGGCCGGAACTCCTTTAGGTCTATCCAGGGGGCGGTCCTTGTGGCCGGCACCGAAGTTCACACTGTAAGAAGCAGAGTGCACCCAATTGTCTACCGAAATTTCGAGAAACATATCGACAGGTGACGATCCCATAAAATGAGTTTCATATCTTACAACCACAGAAGAGTGGCTGCTGCAGTTGATTTTTGGGAACACTACGGAGTTATCCACCCTGATGTCAAATGTTCCTCCCAGATTATAACGTTCAAGGAAAAGGGCAATGCATCCGTTATCCTTTGTGGTGGACTGAAGCATAGGGTCCTGGGTCAATTTGTCCACAAACGGACCTTTCCACCACGTCCAATTATATCCTAAATCCTTGGGATCGAGAAAATAAAAGCCGGCGGGAGCCGTCCAACCCTTGGCATCAGCAGGATTCTCCCAGCCGAAAGTTTCAGAAAAGAAAACCTGTCCGTTTCCCTTAGTATCAAGGGTTTGAGCTTGTGCGGTAGCTGTTGCAAACAGAGCTGACAGGGCAAGAAGCAGTGTAAATGTTCTCATTGGTGTTTTATTTAAGTATTATTGATCTTATAAACATTATAAGCC
>QYQM01000006.1 GCA_007280905.1 Porphyromonadaceae bacterium
ATCCGCACCTGCTCAAACAGCATCATGCTTTCCGTAGCATCCGTGGTGCTGAAACGATGCTGTACGGTATTGTCGTTGACCCACTTCTCGATGATTTGACCCAGTTCGCTGCCATCGTATTCCGATTCCAGGTCCCCATCGAAACTATCCCATTTCTTGATTCGCAGGATAATCTCCCGCCCGTTGGCAAACAGGTCGTCGAAGTGTTTCTGCAACTGTGCGTTGAAGTTGTCAAGTTGGCTCAAAACAGCCTCTTCAAGCAATACCGGCAGTTCTACGCTGAAAGATTGCGGACCGGTTCCGGATGCACCGGCCACCTGCTTATCAGTATAGGCATCGATCCCCTGCATATTAAAGGTGACCGACTTCTTCGGTCCGATGGTGTTAACTGTCCAGGTTAATTGTATCCAGATATCGGCCTTGGCGGTTTTCCTCAGTTTATCAATCGGGGTTTCAGTGGCATCCGCACCGCTCTTGCTGGTGAGCATGGCATCTTCCGCGGATTCATTCGATATGGTTTTCAGGGCAGATTCCAGGTTCTTCAGCGGGAAGTCACGGTCTACCATCAGTTCATTAATCTTGCTGATCACCAGCAGCAGGTCGGGACTCTCCTGGAAAGCCATCTTGTAATCGGGGAATTTCTGCACCGATCCCTGGTTGTCAAAGGTCATCATGTACCCGCCTTTATTACACCAGGCATCACTTGGAACCACCATGATGGTGGGCTTTTTGGCCTGACTGAAGGCTGCTGTTCCTGACAGGATCATCAGGCCCATCAGAATTATTTTACCGATATTTCTTTTCATAACAGTATCATTCATTTTAGTATTCCATCTTGTTTCATTTTTTCGATCAGTCCGGGACGGTCAACGCGAACAATCACGCTGCGGTTAACCCGGTCTTTGGCTAGTTGTTTGTCACGAAAGAACCGGTGGCGGATCTTCTCATCGCGCAGTGACAGAAACTTCCGGAACTCCCCGCCATCGGCAAAGAACTTGTTGAAATAGGCCTCATTCCTTTCCCGTACGTTTACCTCGGCGAGAACGGGTTTTACCTGGCATTCCGCCTTGCCGGCCACGATCCCGTTAAAGAGTACATCCCGCACGGCGTTCTTTTTGGCCTGCTCCACCGCATCGTGTCGGTTACGGCCGGTTCCCCAGGCTTTCACCGTTTGTGAGCCGTCCATCTCGATGCCCATGCACTCCGTCTGATGGGTGTTGTAGGCCGCGATTTTTCTTTGCGGATCGCAGGATGCCGTTCCCAGAACCAGGCAGCAGAATGTAATCCCGTACAATCCATAATTAGTTTTCATAGGATTCCAATTTTAAAATCCGGCACCTAATTTTTTGACAATCCCCGCCGATTCCAGTTCCTGCCGCAGTGCGGTATGCATAACCGAAACATTGATGGCCACCTTGTAAGTTTTCCGGTCCACCTTGATCCGGTCCTGCACTCCTTCGCCACTGAGGGAAACGTAATTCAGATATTTCCCGGCCGGTGCAAAGAACAGATCAAAATAGTCGGCATGTGCCTGTTCGGCTCCCGGATCTGTAACCAACGGACGTTTCATGCAGCCCTGTCCCGCGGTGATTCCTTTAAAGATCACGGCATGCACTGCATTGCGTTTGGCCTGAATGGCAGCATCTTCCGGTGTTTTGCCGTAACCCCAGACTTTCATCAGCTGGCTGCCTTGCGTTCCGGTTCCGAGGCATTCCACCTCGTAATTTTTATCGATGTACCCGGCAATTTTTTTCTCCTTCCGGGTCTGAGCCTGCATCGTCATGCAGGATAGCACCCAAAATGCAACCCAAACGAATAAAAATCTTTTTTTCATATCATAATGGTTTTATAATTCAGATCAGAGCAGTATCCTTAAGCCTCCGAAAAAGCTGAGTCCGCTGCGGTTGTTGAAAACAGATTGCCATTTTATTCCGATACTGACCGGTTGGTTTGAACCCACGGTAATGAAGTTATCCTCCATCGGGACGTAATAGTTCGCGCCGGCTATCATCTGGATATTGTGAAAAATGTTCATTCCAAAACTTCCGCCAGCTAATAAGTGATCACCGGTTATGGAGAGGCCATCAGGAAAGGAAGCATTATCACCCTTTGCATAGAGGCTGGTGGTTTCGATGCCATAGCCGATTCTTGGCGACAGCTGAAAATGGTGCATGAAATAGAAATCCTTGCTCAGTCCGACGGATACCCTGGTAAACAAGCCGTCAAAAGAATTTGAATAATAACCTGGCACGTCAACATTGCTGTAGGTGCCCGGATCGGCTGCAAGGTCGGCAAACAGATAAACACCGGTCGGGATTGTCTTCATTTTCATGGTTTTGCTCAGGGTCCTCGAAAGGTTGTATCCCAGGGTCAGGTTTAATCCGCCCATTTCGCCCGAAAGTACCAAGGCGGTAATGGAAATGCCGTGATCATTTTTCTGTTCAAGGAACATCCCGAAATGATCAATTTTTCCTCCGGCTACCTGGTAAAAGGTGGTGGGCTTGGATTTCCCTTCGGTGATTTTCTGATTATCGGCTACCTGTTTTGCACGCACCACCGCTCTACGTCTTTTGTAGACGTCCTGGTTCTTTTTCTGTACATTTTCATAAACGAAAAAGCGCTGATCCACATATACCCCCTCTTTCAGTCCGATAGTGGCTCCGATGGGTTTGCTGGAGATCAGGTTTTGCCTGACCTGGAAATCCGGAACACGGTTTTCGATTTCCAACAGGATATTTTCATACAGGTTATTGAGCAGGGCGGTGCGCTTCTCCTCATCGGTTCTCTTATCATTGGGTAAAACAATCAGCGACGGTGCCACGTTATAACTGACATCCCGGACAAACTCCATTGGGAAAGCCGTGCTGTCGAATTTTCGCTTTTTTTCAGCTTTCACAGCTTCGGGATCATTTTCGGAAATCCAGAGGTTTTCATAGAATTGGGCACTGACCGAATCGTTCCAGGCCAGTTTATAGAGGTACCCGCGGCCGCAACCGCCATAGTCGCCTTTGCCGGGGGTGGTTTTTGCTTCTTTGTACTGAATATCAGAAAAATTGATAAACAACAGGTAACTGAGTTTAAGCAGATTTTCTCCCTGATCTTTCAGACTGCCCAATTGCCGTTGGCTGGCAGTTGCAGTAAGGTAATCGTTATCCTTCGCATTGTAGAGCCCACGCTGCCCGATCAGGTCCATGCCGAGGGTTCCGTCGGGTTTTCTGTCAAACCATTTAGCCACGATTTGCCTTGACATATCTGATCCGGCCAGAAAATCCCGGATCGCCCGGGTATCCATGCCGGAAGCCGATGTGATCCGGTTCTCCGCCGTAAAGTTTGGAATATCGATACGGACGAACCGTGAGGGCAGGCTGTGATCATTAAATTTAGGCCCGATCAGTTTCATATTCTCTACGAAATTTCTCACAGATGAACTCAATCCCCCGTTCGGATCCGGGCTGGGATCATCGATATAAATAACGGTTAATGAAACACGTGAATATCCATGATCAGGAATTTTTTCCTGACCGACAACGATCTCCCAACAAAGAAACGTAATAGTAATAGTCATCAGGAATAATGCTTTCATCTGTTTGATTATTGGATTTTCTTAGATTTAATGATTCTGTTATTAACCTAAATTTCTAAATGAAAATTTTTCTCATCCGGGTAAAATACTTATCTTTAAAGTGTTAGAATAAAAATTAGTATCCACTCAAAAGATACAGAACAAAAATAACAAGACCACTGAATTTAGAGCAGGAAAACCGATAAAAATTCAACGAGAATCAATTAGCGTGTTTGAATTTCTTTTTATGTTTATATGACAACTGAAACCATGAAAACACAAATCTCTTCCTTTCTCCTTGTTACCTTATTACTCACGGCATGCACCGCCTCGCAAGAGCCTCTGCCAACCCCCGTCGGAGGTGGCGGCGAAGCCAATCCCACATTGAAAACCAATGCCGTTGCCCTGAAAAACTTCCAGGATAGGCGGTTCGGGATGTTCGTGCACTGGGGGCCGATATCCATCAAAGGAACAGAAATCGGATGGTCGCGGGGCCGTGAGGTACCGATCAATACCTATGACAGTCTCTATCTGCAATTCAATCCGGTGAATTTTAATGCGGATGAGTGGATCGGGCTGGCTAAGGAAGCCGGGATGAAATATTTTGTAATTACCTCCAAACACCACGATGGATTTGCACTGTGGCCATCAGAATATACCGATTACGATATCGCTTCAACTCCTTATAAAAAGGATGTATTAAAAGATATGGAGCTGGCTTGTGAAAAGCAGGGGATACTGTTCGGAACTTATCATTCCATCCTCGACTGGCATCATCCGGATTATACTACGCGTTATGGAGGTGATCCGAGGCCGGTTGACCCTTCAACCATGGTGAATTATAAAAAGTACCTGTTTAATCAGGTGAAGGAACTGGTTCAGAGTTATCACACCAACATCCTATGGTTCGACGGCCAATGGGAAGGTTCATGGACACACCAGGATGGGATGGAACTCTATAAGTATATCCGCGACATGCGTGATGACATCCTGATCAATAACAGGGTAGATAAGGGGTTCAAAGGGATGGCCGGGATGACGGATAGTATTGCCAAAGATGCCGGCGACTATGGAACACCTGAACAACGGATCGGGGAATTCAACCGGGATTATCCCTGGGAATCGTGCATCACGGTTGGCGAACAGTGGGCATGGAAACCGAACGATAAACTGAAAAGTGTGGATGAGATTGTGCATACCCTGATTAAAGCTGTAGGCGGCAATGGTAACCTGTTGCTCAACGTTGGCCCGATGCCCGATGGCAGGATTGAACCGCGGCAGGCTGAATTATTGAAGGGGGTTGGTAAGTGGTTAAAGGTTAATGGTGAGGGGGTTTATGGGACACGCGGCGGACCCTTCATGCCTAACGATAAGATGGCATCAACACATGTCGGACAGGTTATATATCTGCACGTTATGGATAAATCTTTGAAACAGATAGAACTGCCACTTCCACAAGGAGTAAAAGCTACCAGGGTAAACGTACTGGGCGGTAAATCAGTTAGTTATGATAACCGCGACCGGGAGTTGCTGATCCGTGTACCTGAGAACATTCCGGATTCGCCGGCTTATGTATTGAAAATCAGGATCAACCGAGATGCCGGAAAGATAGAGCCGAACGAAATAAAATAAATTGCCCAAAACCACGAAACAATCCCGACCAGCGGCCAAACTGGTTTTGGCTGCATTTCTGGCAGTAATTGCCTTTACTGCAACTGCATCTGCAATCCAAACTGCCCTGCCTGATAATCAGTTATCAATTGGAGCCTGGGCAAACAATGTCACGGTTAAAACCAGGTATGGATTGGTTAAGGGCTTTGCTGATAAAGGCTCTACCTGGTGCTGGAAAGGTATTCCATACGCTGCCCCGCCTGCCGGCCCGTTGCGTTGGAAGGCTCCGGTTGATCTCAGTCCATGGACTGGCATCAGAAATGCGAAAAAATTCGGTAGTTCTGCGGCCCAGATACTGCCGGTTCTGGGACCGAAAGGTTCGGAGGACTGCCTTTATCTGAATATATGGCGTCCAAAGGGTGATGAAACGGGACTACCCGTATACCTGTTTATCCATGGCGGGGGCAATTCTATTGGTACCGGATCATTTCGTGATTATTATGGCAACGCTGTCGCAGGTAAGTCGCACATGGTATATATCTCGGTAAACTTTCGACTGGGAGTGCTTGGCTGGTTCCGGCACCCCGCTGTTACGGGTTCGGGCTCACCGGAGGATCAGAGCGGCAATTTCGGCACACTCGACCTGATAAAAGCTCTGGAATGGGTGCATGAGAATATTGCAGCTTTTGGCGGAGATCCCGGCAATGTTACCATTTCCGGAGAATCGGGCGGGGCGATGAACGTTTTGTCGCTGCTTACTTCACCGCTGGCAAAAGGACTTTTCCACCGGGCCGTTGTGGAAAGCGGCCTCACTATGATAAGGAGCAAGGCTGAGGCAGAAGGCCACACTGCAAAACTGGTGGTTAACCTGTTGATCGCTGATGGTAAGGCAGCGAACAACGGGGAGGCTGAACGAATTGCTGCAAAAATGACCGCACCCGAGATTGATGCCTATCTGCGGTCAAAATCCCCGGCTGAACTGATGAAAAGGATTCCGACAATCGTCGGCGGGATGGCGAATTGGGCTGCTGTTTACACTGATGGTACCGTTTTACCTGAAGAGGGTTATGGGGTGTTTGCCTCCGGTACCTGGGCCAATAAGGTACCCCTGCTCATTGGGGTGAACAAGGATGAGATGAAGTTATTCCGGTTTCTCCTAAAAGATCCTTCCCCCGGAACGCGGAATTACGAACTACTCTCACGATATCAATCTTTGCTCTGGCGGGCAAGCGGACTGGATAATGTTGCAAAACCGATGACCTCCAATCCGGATATGCCGCCAGTATATGCCTATCGCTTCGATTGGGGCAGTCCCGATGACTCAGGTGTCAGCGTTCTGCCCCGAAACATGGGCTCAGTTATGGGGGCCAATCATTATGCAGAAATCCCATTCTTCCTCGGGGGTGGAGGAAACCAATTGTCCTTTATTACTGGCAATACCTATACCAGAGCCAATCGCCCCGGCCGCGAAAAATTGACAGGCCTTTGTATGTTATACCTGGCGAACTTTGCCCGAACGGGTAACCCTAATAGTGAGGCTCTTCCACGCTGGGAGCCCTGGAATCAGGCCGAAGGGGCTGATAAGTATATCATACTCGACGCCGACAACAATGATCTCAGAATTTCCCGTGCATCGGATATCATATCAGTAAATACTGTTATTGATCTCATCAAAGCTGAACTCAAAGAACCCGAGCAAGGCGAAATATTGAAAATGTTAAAGGAACACCCGCCCTTCGGTTTAAACCTTTAAGGCCCTGAGATGTCCTAATGGCACTTATAGGTAAACTTAATGAAGGACAAACTACTGTTTTTCTGCTTTTTCGCAGCTGTATGGTTAATCCCCAATAAATCAATCGCTGATGATAAATATTCCATCAGTGGTTATATCAAGGATGCTAAAACAGGAGAAGTTTGGTATTGCCGATTTCTACCGGTTTAAAGTAACGACCAACGGCAAACCTCATAGTGGAAGCTCCAATATTGCGAATGATAAGCAATTTGACGGGACCGGGGTTGACATGACCCTTTACCGTTATGATTTTGAATTGGGGGATACCGTTCGCCTCGAATTCCAGTCCATTGATTCTTTAAGCTATTCCTATTACAGCCAGATCAATGATATGGCACGTCCCAGTTTCGTTTCCGCAACACCCTATAATCCGATCGGGAATTTTGACAATGGTGCGGTGGGATACTTTGGCATTTACTGGTTCGATGTGAGGGACCTTATTATTTCAACCCGTAGATAGAGTAAAATTCTCATCCTATTCTCCCTGATTATTTTTCATGGAAGAAAAGAGAAAAAAATTTATTACAAGAAATCAGACAAGCACTCAAACAGCAGAAGCATAGCAGAATACGGGCCGTTCTCCGTGATAAAAATCCAAACAGTCTTTGCTGAAGTATTATTTTACAAACTCTCCAAGAATCCTGCGTAAACCTCCCTCTTCCTGATAGCCGATGACCTTTCTGACACCGTTGCCATTTGGATCAACCAGAATAAGAGTAGGATAGCCGGTGATACCATATTCGTCGGGATAGGTCTTGGTGCTGTCCAGTACCTGCGTCCAGAGCGCCCCATCGTGTCGAATGGCTTCTTTCCACCGTTGGTAATCCTTGGGTTTATCTACTGAGATGCTGACGATTTCGAAGTTTTTGGTCTGTTTCCAATCCTTGTAAATATCAATCATATGCGGAGTCAGCTTGCGGCACCAGGGACAATCGACATACCAGAAATCAAGCAGCACCCATTTACCTTTGAAATCGGATAAGGAGACCATTTTGCCGGTTGTATCCGGAAAAGTGAATCCCGGAACCGGTTTACCGGAGATGGTTTTTTCAGCTATTTCATATTCTTTCACAATGCTCTTATACCGTTCGTCGTTCGTAAAGGCCTTAAATGCATCTACATAGGCCTTCAGGTATTCGACCGGTTCATTACGGATAATGGGCAGGGCGATAACCAGACCAGCGTAATTCGGATTGGCTTTGATCAGCTCCCTGGTTTTGTCTAAATTCTTTTTTTTCACCCCTTCCTGGAAAAGCCAGGCGGATTCACACTCTTCCTTGCTTCGCGGTTCTTTGGCATAAGCCTTCCCCCAAGCCTTCCAGGCCAACATGACTTCACTCTGGAAAGGTTTCAGTTCATCAAATAGCTTTTGGAGGATAATATTGTCTTTGGTGCCCCCGATTTTGAAACCGCCTTCTTTTGTATAGCTGACTTTGATATTGCCAGGCTCCAGAATCATCCGGGTATTCAGCTGGGAGGGCATGGGGAACCCGATGGATACCAGCTTGGGGAAGGTGTCGATAACCCCGGTGAACGTGCATTTTCCGTCGCGGATCACCAGGGTGTCCGACGAGGTGTACCAATTATTGTGAACCATCAGGCTGTCGGGACCGCCTTCGGCTTTAACCGTGATGGTATACTGGTTCTTTTTCCCGCAGGAGATTGCCATAAGCAGGATCAGGCTTCCGAGTATTAGCTTTTTCATATTTCAAGTTTTAATAATGCCAACCAGGATATAATATTAAAGCAATTTACATGAATATCAAAACATTAAAAACACCGGGAAGGGGAAAATAATTTTCTTTAATATTATGCTCTAAACGTTAATACTAAAAACTTAAACCCGATGAAATTATCAGAGAAAACCCGTTCGATCCTCTATCCGCTCATCCTGGTGAATTTCCAATTCTTTATGCTCGGATTCGTATGGAACCTGGCAAATGTGCTGGTCGCACTTTTCCAGGAAACTTTCAGCCTGAATAATTTCCAAACGTCACTGTTAACTTCGATATCATTCTTTGCCTTTTTTGCCATATCCTTTCCGGCCCGTCTGTTTATCGACCGGTATAAGACGGTAACCACTATTGTCGTTGGTTGTCTTTTTGCCGCACTGGGACTGCTGATCTTTGTTCCGGGTGCGATCCTGAGGTCCTATCCACTGTTCCTGGTTGGTGTTTTTGTGATGTTTTCAGGTGCTACTTTCCTGCAGGTCGCCTGCAACCCTTATGTAAGGGCCCTGGGGCCCGACAAGTCGGCTGCCAGCCGGATCAATTTTTCGCAGGGGCTCGGCGCGGTTGGTGCGTTCCTTACCTCTTATGTTGCCGGAGGCTTTATCCTGAAGCTATTCAAGGATGACCCGTTCCGGGGGATTGTATGGTTTTATCTGATACTCACTGTTCTATATGCCGGGCTGGGATTGCTGATCCGGATGGCCCGCATGCCGGTGAATCCGAATGATGCTTTACAAGAAAAGGCTTCAGAGGAGGTTGTGACCGACAAAAAGAAAAGTGCCTGGAATTACCGCCATTTCAAGTTCGGTTTCATTGTTCTCCTGCTTTATATGGGGGCCGAGGCGATCCTTTATCAATTGATGACTCCCTATTTTATGCAGGAGGCTCCAATTGAAAAGGCCCGGGCCGTTGATATTTCAGGTTTGATGTTTCTCGGACTGATGGTTGGCCGGTTGTTGGGAGCAGGCATGCTGATCAAGGTAAACCCGGGCCGGCTGGTGGGCTGGTTCGGAGCGCTTGCCGGACTTCTGATAGTGATTTCCATGGCCAGTTCCGGTTATGTGGCTATTTACTCCATAACTCTGACCGGATTTTTTATATCAATCATGTTTGCCACAATCTTCTCACTGGCCATCGACGGGCTGGGGCGGTTTACCAATGAAGCATCTTCCTATCTGATCATGGCCATATCCGGAGGATTCTTTATACCATTGCTGTTTGGCCTCGCTGCAGATTATCTTAGCCTGAAAACCTCTCTGATCATTGTTCTGATCCCGCTTCTCCTGGCATCCTGGTATGGATTCTTCGGAGCACGGAAAAGGATTTGATTCGGACAATTTGCGGTTGTAATCGCAAATTGTTTTAAAATCATGGTTGATGAAATCCCTGGGGTCAAGGTGATCGCTTCCGGATCTTCCTCTTTTGAATTAGCCAATAAGGTTAATGAACCTATGACCGGTCGTAAATGGGAGTATACCCTTTACCCCTTGTCTTATCAGGAGATTGACTATATTGAAGAGAGTGATGGAATATTGCATACCTTTGAATTCAAGTGGATCCCAACCTCAAAGGCATTCCTGCCAAAATCATTTCAGCAAGCATATCCCGAGTATCGGTTTGAAATCATCAACCGGGATAACTATCAGGGGTTTATTTCATAGGCATTAATCAATCCTGAAAATTTCTTGCTTCTGGCCGCTAAGATTTTTGCAGGCTAATTGTATCTGCTCGAATGCTGATCTGAAAATCACGAAGAAAATCAAGGATGCAGCTGCATTTCTTGATCTATCGGTGCTGGATCACCTCATCCTGTCAGAACAGGGTTACCTCTCCGTGGCTGATGACAATTTAATGCCGTAGTCATCATGATTCATACCCTATTCAGCTTCGGCAACAAAAAGCAGGATACCTCAACCGCTATCTTCAACATGACCCCTGCACTCTTTTGCCAGTCGGAATTACTGGGGTTTTGACGTAATCCGAAAGTCGATTCTCTGAAGCCGGTGATTTTCGGCACCAGGGTGATGTAACGAAAGTGAAAACAATCGCTATCCTGCTCGGAAAACCGGTTTTGACTTACACAGCCCGTCGGGATCTCGACTTCTCCAATCTTCCTGGCAATCTTACCATCTCAGGATCAGGATTCATGCTGGATAATCAATTTAATGTCGTAGCTGATCCCGATAATTATACGGATGGGGTTGTTTGTCCTCAAAACTGCCGGATCTGTGATTATTGCTGTCAGAAAGCCGGCAGACAGATCTACTTCAAAATTCATTGATTCTATTAATCCGGGTGCGCTTGATACCCTTACAAGGCCGAAAGGCATCGCCATCTATTTTATGGTTCACCCTTGCAAAATGGCTTTTGATTCACTTTGGAAAGAACCTTGTGAGATTTCCAAAGAAATATTGACCGATGCAGAGACCAAATTCGACAAATGGGTCAATCATTATGAAGCCATGAATTGCTATACATAACAGGGCCGGTACTGCCGGTTTTTCGTAAGAGCAGAACATTTCGATGAATATAATGCTAAAAACCAATGACAGAACAGATTTATCTCTGCACCAGCTCTCATTTCCACCCCATTAAAGATCCTTATGATCCGCTCTGCCTGGTTTGGATGGCGCATGTTGGAAATTATCAAAAGGTTACCTCTAAGGTGTATCGCTCTCACAACTTTGTCGAAATGCTGAATCTGGCATATAAAATGGCCGATTAACGCGGCATGAAACTCACCGTGCTTTTGACAAATATAGAAGCTGAACTGATCTACCAGTTGGAACATAACTTCTAAGTGATTGTGGTGATTGTTAATCAAAAGGGAGGGGCAACTCTCCCTTTTTTTATTCCTAATTCTTAAATCTATGACTGATATTTTTAATATTCCGATGTCCGCCCGGCAGTTCAACCGGATGCAATGGAATTTCCATGGTAATTAGGTAATTGCATTATGAACAATGCACCTTAATTAAAGTTCAAAACTAAAGTAACCCAATTTTATAAAATCGCCGTGAAAAACAATGACTCAAATAATTTAACGTAAATTAACGGCGCGACAACACTGTTTTTCCAACGGAAAAGGACTCAAATGACACATTTTCTGTGATTAACAGAGGTTTATTAATATTTATCAATTCCGTTAATATACGGTACAACCTTGGATTTTTCTTATGACCTTTATTGATGTCAAGGAACATGTCCTTTGATAATTTGCAGAATTACCAGAGTGATCAACTGGTGTCTGCAGGGCGGATAGCGAAAAGCCCTGAAAGAGTAGGTGTTCTTAATATCTAAAAAGATGGTACAAAATATTAAACCTTCACTGACTAAAAAGACTCTTATTGGATTAATTTCTGTAAGTTGCCTATTTGCCATGGTATTTTTTACAAAACCAGCCAATAGTCTTGCGAGAGAAGAGACCTGTCTGGAAGTTGAAAGCTGGGTTGATCCAGGTTGGTCTGTAGATGGAACCCACTGTTGGCAATATTGTGTTGACCCCTATAACAATTGGGTTTGGATGGATATGGGAGTCGAAACTTATTGCACTCCGGGAGGGAGTCAACTTTGTGGTGTTTATGTTTGCAAAGATTGGCGATGGGATTGTCTTCGGGGTCCAATTCCAGAGCCTGACTCACTTAACCAACAGTAGAAATTATTGAAGAGCCAGTCCTACAAACTGGCTCTCTTTTTCAAATTAATCGATAAATCAGTCATGTTAAAATGATTTCTATTTGATTTCACTAGCGTTGCATCTTTTTTAGAACAATTTTATTTGATTATATCCTTGTTCTTTGACATCTTGGTATTCTGCGTTTTTAAAGAGTTTTCTCATCGGTGCCAGGTCGAACGGTGGCAGGCTGATCATCTATAAAATGTCGTAATGAGATTATTTCAGATTGAGCTGTTTCCTGGCAATGATCACTATGAGATACGACGAGATAGCAATCCATATTTGAGTTTTAAGGACATTCTTGTTGTGACTCCAGAAAATTTTAATCTTAAGGTGCCGCTTAATCCTCTTAAAGAAGGTCTCAATACCCCATTGTGATTTGTACAGAGCAGCCACGGTGGAAGTTTTGAGTCTGAAGTTA
Organism: Porphyromonadaceae bacterium; assembly: GCA_007280905.1. Classification (GTDB taxonomy): domain Bacteria; phylum Bacteroidota; class Bacteroidia; order Bacteroidales; family UBA12481; genus UBA12481. The sequence continues at coordinate 12,793 of QYQM01000006.1, forward strand.
TTGGTAAGAGAGACTATGGTTTTCTTTGTATCCGCATCGAAGAATTTTAAGCGCCGCAGGCTGTCAGTGTATTTCAGCGTGTTGTTTATAGCGGTTAGCTTAATCGCCTAGTCGCTTGGTATTCCTAGAACCTTGTCCGGTAGACCACTGTTTAACACCTAACATTTCAAATTGGTTTTCACACGAATGACAATATTTATCCTGTCTGAGGCAAGCAGCAATATTCGTTCAGAATCAAAGTCAGCTCTGTCCATAACCAGGTAGCTCCCTAGTTTTAGAACGATGCAATCTAAAATGTTAATGTCGTGCACAGCGCGTTCAGTAACAAAGATGTATTAGGGAATGGATGTCTTCAGATCAAGCAGCATATGTACTTTGACGGCAGGCTTGGTTGTACGGAATGTTGTCCATCAGAAAACCTATAAACAAAGGTCAGGGATGGTTGAATCAGTTGCAAAGATGCCGTCTTTTAGCTTAATATCCAGATGGTTTTCATCCTCGTACAAACCTTTTGCCTGTTCAATAATCTTGTGGGCAAAATCCTGGAAGATCGCCAATCGCTGACTTCATTAACTCTCGATATGGTCGACTTATGAAAAGGTTTTCCGATTGCAAGATCGTCAAGTTTCTCTTTCTGCAGTTTAAGTAAGAGGGTGGTTTCGTTTAGGCTTTCAGGGTGGGTAAGCTGACTAAAAGCCATTCAGAGAAATTGCTTCCAACTGGTGAAATTCTGAACCTTAAAGTCTCTGTCATATCTCTAAACACAATACTTAATCAAATGAGATGGTGCAAATTCCATGATTTAAGAGAAGAACATTTTGCCCTGATTCATAACCAGTATTTTGTACTAAGAAACAAGAAACTATATTCAAGTCGTTGCTCGATGGAAAATTCCGCGAACATAGATATATCAAGCTTTTCGAAGAACTTATATTTTTAACAACGCAACGCTAGTGATTTTATTTTAAAGATTGTATTGAGAAATTTTTGATCTTTGCTGAAACATTCTATAAGATGGAACAACCAAGATATAATTACATCTCATTTTTAATGATTATTTCATTGCTATATTTAATAGTTGAATGTACTAATGATGTGACTCCTCCATCAGCTTTTTTTGAAGTTAGCTCGAAGCTAGCCTTTACTGGTCGGATTGTCACTTTTAATGCAATCGCATCAACCGACCCAGATGGGGATGCATTGACCCTTAAATTAAGATGGGACTTCAATGAAGATGGACAATGGGATACCAATTTTAGCACAAACAGAATTGCCAATTGGATTTTCATGGAGTCTGGGCGAAAAAGAGTCTGGCTTGAAGTCCAAGATCAAGATGGTTTAACTGATCAGTATTCTGACACCATACTGATATTTAAACCTAACCTCGATTCATTCTTCGTTGATACTCGAGACAGGCAGCAATATCGGGCTGTAAAACTTAATGGCAATTGGTGGATGGCTGAGAATCTCAGATATGGTATCCGAATTCCAAGTAGTGAGCCACAAACTGACAATGGTATTGCCGAATTCTTCGCTTATGATGATAATCCGAGTAATATCGATATCCATGGCGGGTTGTATAGTTGGGAGGAGATGATGGACTACCATTATGAAGAGGTCAATGATGGTATTTGTCCGGAAGGGTGGCGGGTTCCCACGGTTGAAGACTGGGAAACAATTAACTTGATAGCACCTTTGCAATTTATTTTAGATTATTACGGGCCGGATGGGATGTCAGGTTTTAATCTGCAGTATTCCGGATTTCATTTTTCACACTATCAATATTCTCCCTATAAACCAGGGTTCGTCAATAAAGGAGCCGAAGGGGTTTATTGGGATACGCATTGGCGGTTTAAATACATTGAAAATAAAATCATTAAACTTTACGGAATTGCCTCCTTTTATAATAAATCAACTTCAAATGCAATAGGGTTTCCTCTGACTGAATGCGGTGACTACTATTTATTTACCATAAATAACGACATCGTTTATAATACTGTTTCGGCATCACTAAGGTGCATTAAAAAAAAGTAATTCAAACCAATGGCAAAAAACAAATTATTTATCGGTTCTTTAGGATTCTTGATCCTACTGGGCTGTTGTAAGGATCCCTCAACAAACAAGATCTCATTGATAATGCTAACAAGTAATGTTAAACCTACAATGTATTTCCATGCTGATCAATTCTTCGATTCAGTACGATACATTTTTCTTGAATCTAAGGATAATTGTATGATTTCTCAAATCAATGCAGTGTTTTTTGAAAATAATCGTTTAATTATTTTTGATAAAAAACTAAAAAAAATATTGATATTTAATGAGAAAGGGGAATTTATTAGTAGTTTGAGCCCATTCAATATAAGTAATAACTATATTAAGGATATTCAGGATGTTGCAGTTAAAAGTTCTTCTGAGATTCTTATACTTGACGGAAAACAGAAATCTATTTTGGTTTTTTTTCCAAATGGAAATTTTCAAGGTTTAATTCCGATACATGATTATGCGATTAGTTTCCATCCTGTTAAAAATAATATTTGTCTCTATATGACGTCAATAAGAAATGGATCCAATTCAATTTTTCGAATAATTGACGACCAGGGTAACACAATTAAAGAATATAATTCCGGAAAACGCTTTACCAACAACAATAGCCAGAGGATAAAGTATTTCACATTTTATGATAATCAAGATTCATCATTCCTTTTCTCATCTCAAGATAACACTCAATACCTACTGGAAGATAACAAGTCAATTCCTTTTAGAAAAATATATTGCTCTGATGCAAATCAAAACCAAGCAGTATCAGACAACTCTCAAATCATTAATTTACTCGAAACAAAAGACTTTTATTTCGTTGACATAATAAAGAATAGAATTTTACAAAACATTATTTATGATAAAAATCTAAAACAAGCCTATCTGTTGAAACCGTTTAGCAATAAAACTATTCACCTTTTTGGACTTCAAAATAGTGACTCAACTTTAATTCCGCTTTGGCCTTCATTTAAGCTAAATGACAATTGGTTATGCCAAATAGTAGATATTTCAACTTTAAAAAAATTTCGCCGTCAGATTCTTCAGCGATATTCTAATATAAATTTTCAATTAGTTGACAATTTTCAAAAAAAAATTGACCAGATGGGTGCAATAGACAATCCAATACTTGTATTACTTCGACTCAAAGACAATATTAATAAAAATGACTAATAAGATTACAATTGTGCTAATAGGGTTATACGCTTTTCTCACAAGTGCCTTATTATTAACTAAAATTTTTGAATTGAAACAATCAAAGAAGCAAATTCAAGAAATGTCTGAACACTATAATAGTTCTCTGATTGCGATGAACACTGACTTGTATTTGGAACTCCTCAGCAATAATATGATTGTTTCTGATTCACTTAAGATTGAAAACCCCTCTGGAAAAATCTTCCGACTAAACCAGCTAGCAAAGGAAAAACTTAAAATTATTTTGTATATAGAACAGACGCATTGCAGTAATTGCTGGGGCGCTATTCTTGAAAAGTTTATTAATAATTACCCTGATGTAGTTAATAGTGATTTAATAGTATTAAGTTCATTCCAGAATTTTCGGGAGATAATAATCTCCTTGAAAGAAAAGGGTATAAATTCCTCAGTGTATAATATCGTTGAAGGCGATATGGACTTTCCGGTTTGCAAACCGAACTCTCCTTTTCTTTGTATTTTAAATGAGAATAAAAAAATGTTCAATTTCTGTATAATTCATAATCAAGAATTAAAAAAGGTGGACTCGTTTATTTCAGCTTTTATAAACATAAGTCAAACTACCTTAACTCAAGTTGGCCAAGAGAATCAAAGATTTCCCAAATAACATGCAACAATACAGATCAATATCCCCATATCTTTTAATTCTGCTAGCCTTTTGCTGGTTGATTGGTTGTCAGCCCGATTTTCAAATCAATGCTGATTACCAGGAAGAATTGGTCGTTTATTGCCTGTTGAATCCGCAGGATTCCATTCACTATTTAACAATTTCACGATCAGTCCTAAATTCTGATGGAGAAACCCTCGACAGTATTTTCAGAAACCCTGATAGAACCGGATTTAATGAACCGTTTGAGGTTTGGGTAGAAAAATGGGACCAAAATGGAAGGATCGATCATCCGATTCTATTTAGCCCCGATTCATCAACTTCCAGCCGGTCCGCTCCTTTTCATCCAGGAAAGAATACCATTTATTCTTCAACGCGCAATATTGATTCCGGATTTATTTATCGGCTGTTCATTATTGACTCCAAAACACGAAAGACCCTCACAGCAGCCTGCTATACCGTCTCAGACGAGCAGCTTCACTATGTTATGGATAACACCTATTCCACAGTTACCTTAGAGAGCCTGGATTCAGTTTATTTTTACCAGACTGAGATGTATTTCAACTTTGTAGAAGTCACCGAGAAAGATACCAGTTACCGGCAAATACCACTTTTTAAACACGCACTTTCCAACGGATCAAAGAAATCCGGAAAAGTACTCGCATTGAGTCTCGACCGACCAGATTTATTTAATACCATAGGTAAGAGCATAGAAGTCAAAGCTGGCATCCGGCGTTATGCACTGCTTAGACCTTTTGAATATCGGTTAATCCTTGGCGATGAAGTACTTTTTGATTATCAGAACACTCTTAATATTTCGGATCAGATATACCAAACAACCCAGCCCATTACCAATATCATGGGTGGTAAGGGAATTTTCTCCAGTGTTCATAGGAAACAGTTGGGATCTATTTATATGCTGGATCAATGGTATACTTCTTTATCAGAGAATCCTGACACCAAAAATCTGAACTTTCAACCGAGACCCTGGCATGAATAAGATTCCAAAAAACATGCTCCGGACAGCGCTCATTTCTGGATTGCTGTTGTTGCTTATTAACTCCGTCGTGTTAGGCCAGGCTGGAACCATTCGCGGAAACGTTTTTGCTGAAGATACACGTGAACCTCTATTCCTATGCAATGTCCACCTGGTCAATTCAACCTGGGGTATTGCCACCGACGAGAACGGATACTTCCATTTATCTAAACTGGAATCAGGTCCCTGTTCAATAATCTTTAGCTCAATCGGTTATGTGCCTGATACTGTTAATCTTGTATTAACACCTGGTCAGCTGATAACGAGGCAAGTTTTCCTTAAACCTTCTTCTCAAATTATCCGTGAAGTTATTGTCAGTGCAAGTAAGATTCTGAAACAGACACAAGTACAAGCTTCCATGGTTCAGATTACCCCCAGAGAATTAAACAGGATTCCCCAAATAGGGGCGGAACCTGATTTGGCCCAATATTTACAGACGATTCCCGGATTTGTCCACAGTGGTGACCAGGGAGGCCAGCTGTATATCCGTGGAGGCTCTGAAATACAGAATAGCTTTCTTATCGACGGCATTCCGGTTTATAATCCGTTCCATTCACTTGGCTTGTTTTCCGTTGTTGATACAGACATTCTGCAGTCAGTATCTGTATACTCAGGCGGATTTCCTTCCGATTTTGGGGGCAGGATCTCCTCTGTGATGGACACCAAAACCAGAGATGGTAGCATCGCTCAAGTATCAGGAAAGATGTCGTTCAGTACACTTGGCTTAAACGCTGAAATTGAAGGTCCGATCACGAAACTACCGGTTTTCAAAAATTCCTCCTTCCTGTTTTCCGGAAAAACAGGGCTGATCAACTCATTAGCACCCATAATTTATCCTTATACCGGAAGTGCTGGGATTCCTTATGGATTCACCGATTTGTTCGGAAAATTGACGAAGGCCGGTCCTAACGGCAGCAAAATAAGTCTAACCGGTTTCCGATTTTCCGATGAGGTCAAGGTAGATACTTCGCTCACCTATAACTGGGTCAATTACGGATTGGGTTGTAATGCAGTTATTGTACCCAATAACTCCAGCGGACTGATTCAAGCATCCTTAAGCTATTCCTCCTATGAAATCAACTGGAATGAATTCGACCGACCAACCCGTTTCAGCAGCATAGAATCAATAAAACTCCTATTGGAATCTGTAAATTATTTTGGCCGTAATGAGCTAAAAACCGGTGTTGAAACTATTGGCATGAGTTCCCGGCTAAATTACCAGAATCTATATGGATTTAACCTTAAGGAAGACCTGAACTCCACCGATCTGGCCTTATATATCAAGTATAAAATGATATTGGGCCAAATGATCATCGAAACTGGAATCAGGGGCTCTTATTATGCCACTATGGGGTCTTTCATTCCAGAACCAAGATTAGGCTTTAAGATGAATGTGACGGAAAAGCTCAGGATTAAAAGTGCTTTCGGTTATTATTCGCAAAATTTAGCCAGCGTCAGGTCCGACCAGGATGTTGTCAATTATTTTTCCGGTTTTGTCCTTGAGCCAACAGGTATAGCTCAAAGTTTCGGACAATATCAGGCGCGAAACAGCCTTCAAACTGCATGGCACTTAGTTGCCGGAATTGAGGCTGAACCATTCAAGTCCATTCAGGTCACAGGCGAAATTTATGGTAAATACTTTCCGCAAACTATCACACTCAATCGCAATAAACGTTTCCCGGATGATACCCAACATGCTTCTGTGCCAGATATTTTTACTTCCACATTTCTTTCTGAAAGAGGTTGGGCTTATGGTACAGATTTACAGGTGCAATATTCATCGAAACTAATATTCATGCAGATAACTTACTCTCTGGCTTTTGTCCGCAAGTTTGACGGAATACAGTACTATTATCCACATTATGACCGAAGGCATAACGGTAACTTGGTGATCAGCTATTATTTTGGGAAGTCTTGCTCTCCCTGGGAAGTGAATGCCCGGTTTAACCTTGGGACAGGCTTCCCCTATACCCCGGTTACAAGCTACTATGACAAAATTGATCTAAGTGATTATTCCACCAATTCCGTTTTGGAACCCGGCAGTGCTTATGGTGTTCTCTTCGGCGAAATTAACTCAGCCCGCTTGCCTGTTTACCATCGCCTGGATCTCACTCTCAAACGCATTCTTCCATTAAAACGAAATGGGTCTGTTGAATTAAGTTTCAGCTTATATAACTGTTATAACCGAAAAAACCTTTTTTATTTTGATGCCGCAAGCTATCAGACCAAGTATCAGCTGCCGGTTTTACCCGTAATAGGAATTAAGTATATTCACAAATGAAAAGGCTTAGAATATTCTGTATTCTCGCACTTGTTTACCTGGCAGGGGCATGTGAGAAGCACGCACATCCACCGTTTTGTCAACTTATTGCGATACCTCAGGAGGGTACTCTTCACACAAATTTTCTTTTCACCATCAAAAGTTGTTCCGATAACGAAAATCCTGTCTTTTCGCTGAAGTTCCGATGGGACCTGGATGGTGATGGGAACTGGGAGACTGGTTTTACAACTGACCGTGAAATTGCATGGAAATATCTACTACCGGGGACTTTTAAAATTAAATGTGAAACAATCGATCCTTCAGGTGGATCAGTGATCCTGGAAAATACAGTTTTAGTAACCGATAGAAATGAAACTCCGTCTCCTTACTTAAAGTTATCTTTAAAAAAAACTAGTGTCGCAACGGCAGTAATACTCGACGGATCTTTAACCTGGGATTATGAAGACAACACCGATCTTTTAAGCTTTCGATGGGACTTCAATTCAGACGGAATTTGGGATACTGATTTTAGCCGGTCAGCTATTTACCAACATATTTTCGGACAGCCGGGTAAAACTACCGTTACAATGCAAGTGATTGATACTGATGATGCGTCAGCCGAAACAAGTAAGACTATCGAGGTATTAAATACGGATAATTTATATTCCCGGTTATGGGATCCGCGTAACAACCGCGAATATCCGATTGTGAAAATCGGAAACAGATGGTGGATGGCTGAAAACCTTGACTTTGGCGAACCTTTGACTAAAGAAGGCTCGCCTACTGACAATGATGTTCCGGAAATGTTCGTGTACCAGGATATAATCTCCAATCGTAAACTTTACGGAGGTTTATACATGTGGGGCGAAGCCGTATCCTATTCTTCTATAGAAAAAGCTGAAGGTATTTGTCCGGAAGGTTGGCACATACCTGCAGATAATGAATGGAAATCTATGGAAACCGAATTAGGTATCAATCAGGATCAGTTAGAATCCATTTCACCGGATCGCGGAGATCCGGCTGGAAATTTTCTTAAAGTTGGTGGTAAATCCGGCTTTGAAGCCGGGTTATTTGGCATGCTACCACTAACACGAGCATTTTCGGGATTTGGTTCCACAACCGGTTTTTGGAGCTCTACTCAGGGAACCTCCGGGATATGGGTTCGAACACTTAAAGTTACTTCAGGAGGGGTAGAAAGATCTCTTCAACCGAATAATTATGCTTATTCCGTAAGATGCATCAAAGATGAGTAGTTATCACAAAATCAAACATCTTATAGTTCTGGTTATTCTCACAGAATCTTTGGCCTGCTGCACTGAGGAATTCGAAAAAAACGCTCCAGGGAATCCGGTTCCAGTAGTTTATTGTTTACTAAATCCAAGTGATACGATCAATTATGTGAGACTGACAAAATCCTTTATTGGGACGGAATCTGCATCTATACTGGCAAGAGATCCTTCTCAACTATATTTTAAAAATGCCGAAGTATACCTGGAGATCATCAGCGAATCCGGTTGGCCAATTAAATATGCTCCTTTTACAAAAATTGTTGGTCCGGCAAAAGAATTCGGAATCTTTATAGAATCACCAAATCAGTTATTCAGCCTTAATGCATCAATGGAAAACTACTTATCGGAAGGATATACAATCAGGTTAATAGTTAATATTCCGGAAATACAAGCATATTGTTCGGCAAATCAGATTTATCATTCTGCTCCCCAAATCATCCTCCCTAGGCCAAGCTTTCAAACGAAAATGAATTTGTACAATGGCGAACCCCAACAGATAAAATGGGAGGATAAATTCGGTGCTGCTACCTATCAACTTTCTATTCAACTGAATTATACGGAAGTTAAAGACCAGGACAGCATTACCAAATCCATCCAAGTGTCTTATAATTATCAGAGTAAAATTACTAAGACAGATCAAAACGCTTCGACACTGGTTCATATTTTGGATGGAGACTCTTTTCTTAAAAACCTGGCAATAAAAATCTCTAAGGATCTTAATGTGAATTATAGGATCTTTAATTCATTTGATATTATTCTTATATCGGCATCCGAATCATTCAAAACCTATACTGAATCAATCAATTTAACTGCTGATCGAACAGGACTGCCAATCTCGAACATGGCAGGCGGTACAGGACTTTTTTCATTAACTTCAAAATCGGTACAAAGTGGCTATCTTTTGGATAAGCCTTCAATGGATTCATTATCATCAGGACGATTTACCATCCAATTGAAATTCATCAAATGGTAAAATGGAATCACTGCATTCAAACCGTGGGCAGGAAGGTGCTGCATCAACACCTCCAATCAGCACTACAGTTTTGAGAAGGGAATAGACAGCTATCGGTGAAATACAGGATTTTTGAGCGATTGATTATCTATGAGTAAAAATATTTCAATGTATGATCACTAATGATTGGTTGATTACTAACAGGTTGACGATCTGCTTTTCGCATAAATTCCTCTAAGATCATCCCGCCTGATGCAGTTTCTTCAGCCATCCTACACAGCCAGGGGAATGACAACCCATAAAAATCACACAATACTAAAATGTTATACAACCCTGGCTCACATCTTCCGATCTCATAATTACTAACATCGATCCCGGTTGCGCTTTGCACTTGATCCTGAGATATTCGTCTTGACTTGCGCCATTCCTTGAGAAATTGGCAAATGAGGAAAATCTGATTCTTACGATTCATAGCTAGTGAATTTTAAAATATAGCCAGTTTACAATTGAAAAACCTTAACGTTTTACAATTTTTTTTTTATTGAAATCTACGAAGAGGTAAAGGAATGTTCCAGACACTTCCAAGTAGCGGCATTGGGTCGCCTTTTAATTAAGTACTATGCGACACGGCTCTAGCCTTCCGGGGTGACAACGCTTTTAAACAGGAGTCAAGAGCTTATCCTATTTCTGATGAAAATGAGCAGTATAAATATTACTACGATTTCTATGGAAATGAGGAGAACCCACGGGGGTTGGGTTTCATTTGACAGGTACTGGTAACAGATCATGCCTGCCCAATAGTGAGGATGCGACATGCCAGTTGGACACTTTTTGAGGTAATCCTGTTTAGCAGACTGCAATGCATCGGGCACTTCCTTATCATAAATATGCTTATAAAAATTGCCAGCCAAGTCAGATGTGGCTTTATCAGAAGCTTCCCACAGATTTTCAACCACTGATGGAGAACCGGCTAGGGCGAATGCATAACCAGGACTCATTAATCCTTCACCGCGGTTAACCGGCCCTTGACCTGATTCGCAACCATTTATAAACACGAGTTTATTATTGAACTTACAACTTATGATTGTACCCCAGTCCAAGCCCTGAGTAACTTTTGATTTATAAGGATCAACCGGATCCCAGGTCATATGCCCGGCAAAATGAATTACAGGAAAATTCACCAGAGTTTTGAAAACCAATCGAATTGTATCCTCATGGAGAATCCGGATTGCCTTGAATTCTTTACTTAACATGCTGACTTCATCCTGAACGGCCTTAAGTTTCGGATCTGACCGGTCAATTACAAGAGCGAGTGAATCTGAATCAACAATTTTGTTATTTCTTGCAGGCTTTTGAATTGGTAATGAGATATATCTAATCGAATAATTATTAGACAAATAGGGCAAGTCTTTGAATGAAATAGGCGAGTCCTCGGCTGAATAACCTGGATTTTTAGTTAGTAGAACCTCGAAAGGGAATCCCAATAAAATACCATCGGGATGTATCAGCAGTTTCTTTGACTTGATTTCGGATTTCACCGGTTGAATCAAATGGCAGTATAAATAATTACTTAGCTTGGTGAACTGAGAAATTTGATTAGTAGAAAAATTTCCTATAAGAGGCTGGGATAAAACCTGTTTGAATTTAGCAATTGAATCCACCAAATTCCCATCTATTGGTATAACCTTGTAAAACCGCCGATGGCGATTGACCCCGAAAACAAGTAAACAAGTATCCAAATCATGAAAACCCAAATAGGTTCTGGTGCGGAAACTGGCTGGTTTGAAAATATTAAGCAATTGCAATACAGATGGTAACACCGGATTGAAATTTAAGGATGCCCGAATTGAATCCTGTAATTCAGTAAATCTCTGAATCAAAAATTTTAGCGAATCAGCCAAATCAGGCCTTGATTCCTTTTCTACAGAACGCCTGATCTGTTCCAATGAGGCTCTTACAACATAATATTCCACCTGCCGATTATACGATGAACCATCCGGTGATGGATTCATTTGGAGAAGGGCAGATGTATATAGAGAAATACTTTTTGATTCGACAGCCCATAAAAATGCTTTATTAAAGTATTGCCTTTTCTTAGTTAATTCTGCCAATTGAATTGCAGTTCGGATACCGCCATCAAATATTTTTCGGACTTTATCGGCAAGAATAAAACCAGATTCTGTAAACAAATAACTGCGCATCAGATAATCAATTCTGCCAGCTGCTTCCTGAAAACTCTCAAATGCCCTGATCAAATATCCGGTTTTATCACCACCATTAACTTTTAAGGCCATGTGTTGAAGAACCGATCCCCGGGAAACCAGTGCTTCTAAATAAATCGTTTCATAGTTAACCTGGCGATAATGAGGATCTTGTTCATTTAATTGTTGTGTCTCCGGTGTAAGAATATTGATGGCCCTTTTATAACAAAATAAGGCTGAATCAGGAAGATTTTGGTTTTCGTAACACTTTCCAAGATAAATCCATGAATTTGCGGTTTGATAATGGTCTCTGCCCAATTTTCTTTGATACCCCCAAAGAGCCTGAATCAAGTAATTTTTAGCTACATCAGCCATGCCCTTTTCATTGAGATACTTTCCGTAATTTCGATAGGTAAGCAGAGAATCATATTCTGCCTTTCCGTTTAGCAATTTCATTTTGAGAAAGAGCATGCCAAAAAGGGAATCAGCTCCTTGAAAATCTTTCAATCGGGAAGATGATTCGGCCATGTTATTTAAAAGTATTGCTTGTTGATCCACAGACAATTGTGCTGTGGAATCAAGATAAATCAATTTAGAACTTTTTAAACAAGTCTTATATTCATGAGCTTCATGGTAGGTAGCTGCCAGGTTTATCCTAATTGTGACCTCAAGATTTCGATCCTGTTGCATTTGAGCATTATTAATCCCGAGTAAATAGCAGCTTCTTGCCAACCCAATATCACCGAGCCGGAAGAAAGCTTCACCCTGATAGTTCCATAAATAGCTCATATAGCGGTCGGCATATTGAATGTGCTGATATTTGTTGATGGTTTCCTGGCACATCCTCAAAGCTTCAACCGTTTGACCATCTTCTATATTCTTCCATACGCTGTTGGTTCTTTCATAAAGATCCTGAATGGAGGTTTCCGTATTTTGTCCTGAGCAAATGGAATACGAAAATAAAACTATAAGAATCGTTAAGGTTTTAATGTTAAGAATGCGCAATACCATAAAAGCTTTTTGTTTAACTAATCTTTAAAACTATGGAAAATTACAGTGAAGTTCTAAAAAAACATCGGTTCTTGCGGAACTGTCAGTTTCTGAGATGTTGAATGTACGAGGCGGTGATGGTGATACAAATACCGGAACTCCTCCTCCTCCTCCTCCAGATCCGGATCCCGGCCATGGAGGCTGACCTAAAGGTTATTAAACCTTAACAATATCCATCTTCGGTGATTTGAAATAGAAGAATTTTCACCGGAGGTGGATTTGGTACAACGGGACGTTTTTGCTAAATTTGGCAAAAAACCATACCCATTGGCCCAATTGAATATCAATGATCCGGATATCTTGGATGCGATTAGATTAGGAAATCGGGAGGCTCTGAAGATTATAACACCAGCCTTAACCCAATTAATTAAGACGAAGTTGTACCATCACGGCTTAAATACACGCGAAATCAGGGACACCATCTTTTCTGACGTTTTTTTGGATCTCCACAAAAAGGAGTACCCGATTGTTTTGAAACAGAGTCCAATGGAGTTTTTAAGCGGAATGGTAGATGTCCTGATTAAAAGGTATGTCATGCCTTCCAAGCTTGTTCTTCTGGATAATGAAATAATGAGTCATTTCCCTGACTTAGAAAACATGGAAGAGAAGGAGACACTCAATATTTTATGGCTGAAGATTCAGCCTTTCTTATTAAAACTTCCGGGCAAAAGCCGCGATCTGATGATCCATATTCATGATGGGCAATCCATCCTACAAATTTGTAAGGAATTGAGTTTTAAGGATGAACGAACTTTTTATAGCCGAAAGTCCCAGTCCATATTTAAACTCAAAAAATTGATCGAGCGTTCTACGGGAAACCACTGGTTAAAGAAAAAATTATTATGAAAACGAACAGTATTGATATAGAAAAACTTGAACAGGTGATAAATCCATCTGACTTATTGGATAAAGACGAAGAGAGACGAAGGCAGAAATACGTGGTATTAGTTTACAGATCAATGCGTAAGAAAAAAATGGTAAAACGAGCAGTCTGGGCTATTACTTCTGCCGCCGCAATCCTGATCTTTACCTGGATATTGATCGGGCCCAAGACAACTTTGCCAGACTACCTTTCTCTTTACATGGAGTTTTACAAACCTGCTGTTTTCCAGACAGAATACAGAGGTAAGCAACCTGAAAAAACCTTGTTTACCGAGGCCCTCCAACAATATTCTGAAAAAAATTATCCATTAGCTGTAGTCATCGCGGATACGCTGCAAAAACAAAATTCTCAAAATCCCGATAATCTTTTGTTGATTGCGTCCATTTACCAGGCCGGTGGTTTGTTTGAACAGGCGGAACATTTTTATGAGTTATTACATCCTTTCGGTGGATCCTATGCATTAGAAGCTAACTGGTACCTGGCTTTGCTTACCCTTCAAAAGGGGAAATCAGATTTATGTAAGGATTATCTTAGGAAGATTATAAAATCTGGTGCTATAACTCATTTGGATGCAGCAAAAGATCTTTTAGCAAGGTTCTAATGGTTTTTACCATTTCACAAATTTCAAGAACTTTGTGAGCCGAACTGCAACCAGAGAATCCAATAAGTTCTGATCAACCAAATAATCCTTTCTTTCTGAAACTGTTGATAAGGCAAACAGATCTAACCCGCCAATGATATTGGATATAGGCCTACCCATTCTGTCGGATGCAATCTAACTTGTTTCGATATAGTCGCAAAATTCCTTCGTGATGCTTCGCACAGTAAAATAGATCGATTTAAATGATCTGGAAAATAATTCGGGATCATCAGGGATAACCGTTCCGATGACACTGAACAAATCATAGACATCAAGAGTATGCCATAAAGTTCCCTGTTTTTGATCGGGAGCTAAACAGCTGTTTCTTTTTTATAATAGGCCTTTGCACTAACATTCACATCGTAGTCGTAATAATGATCAACATAATTCAACCAGATTTCCAACTCGTATTGTATTACTGAGATCCATATTTGTCCTCCCATTTAATTCTGGTAGCCTCCCTGAAATAAAAGCTAAGTATGGTCTGGTTACTGGTACGTGGTGCCATTATTTCAGGTTGTGTATACTCGATCTGTTGAGCCGTTACCAGGCGGTTGGAACCACCAATGGTAGCAATCAGCCGAACCTAATAACCATCATTGATATAATTGGCGATGTGTCCGTCCAACCGATAAGCATAATTCGGAGCTTGTGTAAAAATGCAATCAAGCCGATCGGTATGTAGATTTCTCAAAATTCAGAGTTTTAATCGGATACCCCTTTGCAGAATTGCCATCGATTTTAACAGAAGCTTGATAAAAGTATAAATTATTTGGATCTTTAGTCAGGATTTCAAAAGATTCAGGTCTAGGAAAACTTTTAGTCAGACGTATGTAATTAGTAGAATCGTAAGGATTTATCACTCCATGTGGACCATTCAAAGTATAACCAATTTTCATTTGAAAGACCTTCATGTTTTGCCGAAATTCTTTAAAAAAATAAACGGTCATGTAAGCAAGGTTCCTCGATTATTCTATAAACGTTAAAACATAAGTTGAGATTCAAACCTTTAAGCCGCTTCCTTCCCCTCGTTTTTACTGTCCTTTTTTATAGCCATCCCAACCAATATCTTGGCAGTAAATCTTACCCGTATGGCTGCTGCGAAGATCAGAAGGAACATAATGCTGAAATCCCTCGATATCAAGGAAACCCCCGCCGGTGACCAGGTATCATTCAGCATGATATTCATTAAAAAAGATGGAGAACGAGTTTTCGTTCCCCGGGCAGTATCCACCGGATTGCCCTATTCCTTATCAGCAAACCGGTTAAGGGGTATTCTTCCCATTGATTCTGGCGGTAATAAAATCGGGCATGTTTATCCGGTTTGCATCGACAATATTCTGGAATATAACTCACTGGAGGTAATACTGTAATGGCTAAAATTCCCTGGAATAAAAAGGGCGATCCGCTAATGGCATATGGCAAAACCTATTTCGCTACCACAACCGGTGTCCCGGAGGAAGTAAAGCCGGTAAATCCTGTTGAAGAGCTTGATTCCACCTACAGAAGCCTTCAAAACATTACCGGTATTGGATAACTACGATCCGGAAACTGACATGATCACCCGGAGGATAGCCGGGAAAACCGCAAATAAATTTTACGTCTTCCTGATCCGGGATGCCCGGTGGAATATGCACCTTTGTCACACCTGAAAGATAAAACTTTTGGCTGCTTTATAATATCTTAGCAACTAAACAGTTTTTGATTAGACTCTTGTTATTTGTTTTTGTTGTAAACCTCAAAACCATATGTCCAACAGCCTTGAAGATGCCGCCGCCATTGCATCCCGTTTTATCAATAATACAAACCGCAATATATTCCTTACCGGGAAGGCCGGGACCGGGAAAACCACCTTTCTGAGAAGTATTGTTGAGCATACCTATAAAAACACCA
>QYQM01000109.1 GCA_007280905.1 Porphyromonadaceae bacterium
AACATGGAGAAACACATAGATATTTGATTGAATCGGTTATGAGAGGTGTTTGATTGATAAAAACTTTTATCAAATTTGAAACTTATCGAAGAATCTCAGGCAAATCTTCGTGAAACTCCGTGATCTCTGTGCCTCCATGGTTAGTAGTTACAATTCTTTTAAATCAATCATGAAACACTCACTCACTCTAAAACCGGCCCACTTTTTTTTGATTTTTGTGTTGTACCCTTTGCATCCGATTAACTGCCAGGACCTTAAGACTGACTTTCGGTATTCACCGCCATTCTGGCAAAGCACCATCTGTTTACCCGATGATCCGTATAAAACCCTTATCGACGAACACGGGAACCTGATGATCCACTCGACCCCTGCCGTCCAGTATGGGGAACCGCGTACCCGCATCGGGATTGATATTTCCGATGGTGCAGAATGGGTGAGCCAGAAACTTATATCTGCACGAATCCCGATCGTGATTACAAAAAAGAAACTTCCCAATCTGGACATCACGGAAGAAGCCTTCACTGTTACCACTATTCCGGATCAGCATATCGCCTCGGCCATTCCTCTTGCTGAAGAAACCGACATAAATCTGGGCGCAGGCAAAGAGAAACCGCGAAACAGTGTAATCCTGGTAAAACTCACCAACACAGGCAATCAGACACGGTCACTTGCTCCCGTAATCCGGATTAACAGCTCGCTCCCAGTCCTTTTCAAGGATAACCAGTTCTTACTGAACAACCGGGAAAAGCTGGCTTTTACCTTACCGGTCGATCCGACTTCTTTAATAACAACTGATAAGGAAACACGGATTAAACTAATGCCGGTAAATATCGGAGCAGGTGAGTCAATTACCTTTTCAGTTGTTCTTTATGGCGGCGGTGCCCTTGCCGGGTGGCCGGTAACTTTGGATGAAGCGATTCAGTGCAGAAATGAAGCTGAATCCTTCTGGAAATCCGTTAGCCTGCCCTATAACCGGATCACCGTGCCCGACCCGGAAATTCAGAATCTGATCGATGCTTCCATTCGTAATATCTGGCAATCGCGCGAGATTAAAAACGGCTTACCGGCTTTCCAGGTCGGTCCCACCTGTTACCGGGGGCTTTGGATTGTCGACGGAGCCTTTCTGCTGGAAGCAGCCACCATCCTGGGTACCGGCACCGAAGCCCGTAATGGCGTAATGTACAATTTATCTTTCCAGAAAGAAGATGGGCGCTTTGAGGTAATGGAAAAATACTGGAAAGAGAACGGAATCATTGTCTGGACCGCAATCCGGCATGCGATGCTCACCCAGGACAAAGCCTGGTTGGAATCGGTTTGGCCCAAACTGGAGCGGGCCATGGAATTTGTTGTTAAGCTGAGAGAAGAATCCCGCAAGGATGACAGTCCACTGAACGACGGACTGATGCCCGCAGGATTCATTGACGGTGGACTGGATTATGGACAGGAATACACCAATGTTTACTGGAACTTATTGGGTATGAAGACATTCGTTCAGGGGGCGAATTGGCTCGGCAAGAAAGAAGAGGCACAAATTTGGGAAAAGGTTTATACCGATTTTTATTCCTGCTTCCGGGAATCAGCCAAACGGGACATTCGCACGGATCCTTACGGAAATGCATATTTGCCAACCCTTATGGATGAAGAAGGTGCCAAAACTCTGCCTCAGAAAGCTCAGTGGTCCTTCTGTCAGGCCGTTTACCCCGGCCAGTTGTTCGACAATGAAGATCCCTTTGTTGCCGGGAATCTGGCTATGCTTGAAGCGACCGAACGGGAGGGGATGGTTTATGGTACCGGCTGGGACACAAAAGGATTGTGGAACTATTTCGCTTCTTTTTATGGACATGCCTGGTTGTGGCAGGGAAATGGGCAGAAGGCGGCAAATATCCTATATGCCTTTGCTAACCACGCATCACCTCTTCTGGCCTGGCGTGAGGAGCAGTCGCCCAGGGGTGAACCCTATAAAAAAGTAGGTGATATGCCCCATAATTGGGCATCGGCAGAGTTCATCAGGCTTACGGTTCACCTTTTGGCCCTCGACCGCAGTAACGAATTGCATCTGTTTGAAGGCTTGCCGGTGGAATGGACCCGGCCCGGAATGGTGACCCGTCTGGATGGGGTCACTACGCCATTCGGACCCCTGATTATGGAACTCAAGGTTGCTAAAAACGGTAAATCTGCTTTGCTCCGGGTCAACCCTCTGAGGGATCCGTCCTGTACGAAAATTGTGGTTCATACCGCCGGTTGGGCACCGGGCCATGAAAATATCAGCCTGGACCCTCAAAAGACGAACAAAATAACGATTAGGATCCGAAGAAAACTGGCATCATGACCTCAAAAGAACGATTACTCGCTGCTCTCAACCGTGAAAAGCCCGACCGGCTGCCGGCATCCATCCACCAATGGCAGGATTATCATCTGAAAGAATATATGGGGGGAATCAGTGATCTTGAGGCATTTAAAAAGGTTGGACTTGATGCTCAGATCCAGTATTTTGAGGAGATGGACCAGTTTTGGGTGGTGGACTCCGATCCCACACAGTTCAACACAAAAACCTGGAAAGATGTCCCGATTATTGTGAGTCGCGATCCGGAACAGCGGATCGTTCATCATAATATCCACACCCCTGATGGTATCCTTACATACAAAACCGAAGGCGACCGCAAAACCACCTGGGTAACGGAGCACCTGATCAAGAACGATGAAGATATATACTTGATCGACAAGTACATGCCAGTCCCAAAACTTACTTTAGAACCCATCAGCAAACGGTACGATGAGGTTGGCGATGCCGGTATTCTGCGGGGATTTGTATGGGGCGATCAGGCAGGCTGCTGGCAGCATGCCGCCTGCCTGATAGATATTACGGCCCTGATTTATGCCACTTTCGAAAAGCCGGATTGGGTGCATGCTTTGCTTAAAATACTGATGGATAAGAAGCTGCAGTTTATCGAATCGATGAAGGGTGCAAAATTTGACCTGATAGAGACCGGAGGGGGTTCAGCTTCTTCCACCCTGATCTCCCCCAGTCTTCATGAAGAGTTCTGTTTGCCTTACGACCGGTTCATGCACGATGCCCTGCACGATCTTGGATTCAAAATCACCTACC
Organism: Porphyromonadaceae bacterium; assembly: GCA_007280905.1. Taxonomy (GTDB): domain Bacteria; phylum Bacteroidota; class Bacteroidia; order Bacteroidales; family UBA12481; genus UBA12481. Next base: position 3,107 of record QYQM01000109.1, read on the forward strand.
ATACCTGCGGGGGAACCGTGGGCATCGAGGAGATGATCATCCGGAACGGTGCCGATGCATCCGAAACCCTTGCTCCGCCAAGCGTTGGGGGCAACCAGGAGCCGTGGGAATTTAAGCGGAAAGTTGGCAACCGCATCGCTCTAATTGGCGGAGTCGACCAATTCAGCACCCTCTCAGAAGGCCCGGCCGAAAAGATCCGCAACAATGTTCACGAACTTTTTGAGAAGGTAGGCTATGAAGGCGGATATATCTGCTCGGCCTCCGACCATTTCTTTGAATGTCTACCCGAAAACCTTGTAGCGTTTGCACAAGCGGCGAAGGAATGCAGGTATTAGCGAGAGGGGCGGACCTTTGCGTCCGCTCTTTATGCCGATCCACTTGTCATCCCCGCGCAGGCGGGGACCTCTTGACGCTACTCTGCTTTCAATCTGCAACCCATTTCCCGCTTTCGACTGTCTGTTTGTTATATTTTTCAACATCTTCCTGCCCGACTTTGATATTCATTGCCGGTTTCGTTCCTTTGCTTGGTTTTTTTGCCAGAATTGCCAGGCTTTTTGTTGAGAAATTTAACAGAACAACTCGTATGAAATTGCCAAGCCAAACCAGGGTACCGCTGAGCGACGAAGCGCGCGAACTGATCAACCTGTATGCCTCATTGGGCGACCGCGCCACGAATATCCTGCCCGACGGGGTATTTGAAAAACTGAAGAATTTCATCCGGATTTGCCATGATGAGCAGATGGAGCCCGCTATCCAGAAGGCTGCCATCAGTCAGGCCCTCCTCGAAGTGAAAGAGGCCCTGCCCGGCTATACCGATATCAGCCTGATGCTCGCACCGCACCGGAATTCAAAAGCATTTGAATTCTCGGCCCGCCGTCAGACCTTCAAAAAACGGCTCAGCACCATCATCGATCAGGAATTGGTCAGCCCCGATGAAAAACAGCGGCTAGAAAATATTCTCTGCCTCCACGATTTCTCAGTAGGTACCCCACCCGTCACTCAGGAAACCATCGATTTTCTTTATCGGATTCTGGTCGGGGATGAAGTACGAGTGCTGCGCAAATTCCGCGATGTGCTCGGGATCAATGAGGATATCGAAGAGGCCCAATGGAACTACCTGCTCGATGTGCTCGATCAGATGGTTAACCAATCTACTCACTACACCACCGGCGCTGAAAAGGAAAATTTTCTGGCCCGAACCGAATCAACAGTTAATTTCAAAGGCTTGAACGGCCTGATCCGCACCCTCGTTTCCGGGAATGCCGATACCACCATCCGGCTGCTGAAGGAGGAGGTTTTTACGCCCAACTCCGTTAAAGTCATCGAATTTCAAGATCCTGAATCATTCCTCCAAACCATGCAGGACGATCCGGTTTCAATCTTTGCCGTACGCATCAGCTCCATGCGCCGGAATATTTTCAGCAAACCCGAATTTACCAACTACCTCGTGCGATGTGTATTCATCGACGACTCGCCCGAATCCCGCGCTACCAATACCAGTCTGGTTTTTGCCTTCCACAACGGGATCATTAACACCCTCAACAAGGTGCACACACGCAAAATGGGCACCCCGGCCAACACCCAGATGAACCTGCGGCTGATCCTCGACAAGGTTAACGCTCAGAATATCAGGAAATTCAAGGAAAAGATCGATAAGAAAATCAAGGAATATGACCAGGAAATCATCGATCTGAAAAAAGAACAGCTGGCCGAGCCCGACAGCCCCGAGCAGGATGTTATCCTCTATAAGTTCGATGAATTTGCCAGCCAGCTGATCAAGGACCGGTATACACTTTCGAAATTACGTCAATACCTGGTTCTGATCGAGCAGGTGCGCGAACCGGATTCTCATAAAAAGGTCAATCGCGAGCTGATCGCCGAATTTGAAAACCGCACTCGCGATTATTTCTATTCCGGCAACAAGAATCTCGGAATTGCCACCATCGTTGAGGGTGGTGGACGGGCGCAGATCCGCACGTATGGCGAATACCTGCTCCAGCGGAAACTGAAACCGGTAAGCGGGGAGATCGTCCACCGCTGCCAGGTTATCCTGGATGTGATCCCGAACACGTATCAGCGAACGCTGCATAATCATTTTCACAAAAACTTCGGTATCAACCTGTTTCTCGAGAAATACAAAGCATTTCTCACCAAGGTCGAAAACGAAGCCGACAACCGCGGCCGCTTCCGTAATTTCCTGATCGATCTGGGGATCAAAGACCGTTACGATCAGAAAAATCAGGCCGATCAGGAGATTATCAAGGATTTCCTGAGCAAACTCGGTACCCTCGATAAGACTTCGGTTTCCGATGACGTCCAGATGATCATACGCGACCTCCTCTTCTGGAAAGGCCGGCAGCCCAATCCATTCATCTATTTCGTGGAAGAGGCTTCGTGGGAATATCGTGATCTGTTTCCACCTGACAGGTTCGATATCAATCCGTTCGATATCAATATCGAACTATATGAGAACGGAAGAGTTGATTTCGAGCGGCTCCAGACTAAGCTCGAATTGATCCGCGATACCTTCCACCTGTTCGACGATACGGGAACTCTATGGGACCGGTTCTGCGAGAATACTGTCTTTGTCATTAACGACCCATCGAATCCGACCGGATACACAGATTTCAATAACCAGGCACTGATAGCCTTCCTTAAGTTCCTGAATAAGACCCAGTTCACCCTGTTCCTCGATGAGGCCTATAACGATGCCGTCAAGCTCGATGATCCCGAGGAGCCCAAATGGCGGACCATATCGAGGTATATCATGAACAATTTTGCCTCGTTCCCTACACTCGGCATGGTGACCTCGCTTTCCACCACCAAAAACCTCGGTGCCACCGGCGACCGGCTGGGATCCATTGCCGCTACTCCGGTGAGGCAGGATGTGATCGATTACGCACGGAATATTTTCTCGCCCGACAGGGCCAACACGAACTCCCTGTTCATGCTCGTGAATGTGCTTGAGGTTGCGGAACTTGCCAAAACGATCAAGATCCGGATGGACGAAAATCTTCCTAAAGACGCCTCACGGCACAAAATCAAATCCAAGCTCGAGGAGTATATCAAAGCCGCCATCCAGGCAAATAAACCGGAGAAAGGCTCTGGCAAATCAGGCAAAAGCCGGCGTTTTTCGCTGTTTGAAGGAAGTCCGCTCCACCTTTTCCTGCTGGATGAACTTCGCTCACTCGACCAGCTCGATGTTCTCGAACTGCCGGATGATTTCAAATACAAGGGCGAACCTTTCTTCTCTTATTATAAAGATCATATAGTCAAATCATTAAACAGGTTCCGCATCAATAAGGAATTCCGCGGCGAATCAAACCGCCGTATGGATATCGCCAAACAGGTAGCGGAAGAGGTTCTGGCAAAACGGACGGATTCAGGAGTTGCCTACCTGGATTCCGACGGGTCCTATCTGTTTAACCTGCATATTCTTAACCTTCCATCTTTCCATGAACTCGAGGCTTTTGCAACCGCATTGGCCGGCGAACGCGGTCTGGCGATTTTACCGTATCAAACCGGATTTGTCCGCTTCGCACTTGGCGATTACCTGGATGGCACAGAGGCCTCTTATAAAGTTTTCCGGAAAGAGCTGGAAACTGCAATGATTCTGTTCCTCGACTATTGGGATAAGTATCAGGCACTTCTTTCGAACGATCCGGCCCGCACCAAAGATCCGGCAACCATTATTTCGGCGGTTTTCCCAAAACAAGCCGGTGCCGCTTATGCCCGCACCATTCTGGCCGATTATGCCGCTGTCTCCGGTCTGGCTAAAACCGTGAACCGGTCCCTGCGCATCCGCGATATCAAGTCGGTAAACCTGCCTTTTGCCGCCGACTGCGGAGTGACTATTCACACCATCGCCACCTCAAAAAACAGTGTGATCGAATTTTTTGATCAGATCGGCAATTGTCCCGACCTGGAATCATTCGTGGCCAGCAAGGCATTCACCAAAGTGTACGAAACTTTGCTGCCTCAGGTTTATAAGAATATCCCCGCCCTGCGCGACCTGGATTACAATGAGGTAGCTGCACGATTTGGGAAAAGTACGATTCAGAAGTATATCCGTTCGAAGAAGGAGTTTCAGCCCGATCATCATATCCTTGATGAGCTGGATGAGCTACTGATAATGAAGGAGATCCTTATAGAGCTCGAAAACCTGCTTTTCTCTGATTTCAAAGTTAAACTACTTGCCCTTAAAGTAAACGGAGGCGATCTCGGTGGAGACCTTGCACGTTTGGAGGGTTACAACCAGATTCTTCGCAAATATATCGGCGAACTGTTCCTGCATTTCGGTTTGCCCTTTGACCAGCGTTTGAAGGAGCCGGGACTGAAGGAATTGTTTAACCGTACGCTTGGCCTGTTCAGCGAGATTACCGGTATCCGGGCAGAAGCTTTCAACCATTCTCTCGGATTGATCGAACTGCGCAACCGGTTAAACCATTTTGATGAGTCATTCCCCTCGGATCCCAGACCGGCCCTGGTTGAGATCACTTATCAATTCTTTAAGGAAGAGGCACTGAATGGCGCAACAGGTTCAGATTTGCTTTGGATGGATTACCTGCTCACCGGAACCGATGTTTTCGTTAAAGCCTGGAAAGGACGTGTTGAGAAACTGACCGAAGGCATCCGCAAACTCGGCAGCGGTGAAGCTGCTTTACTCGCTGCCTCTTATTTACTGGATGTTTTTCCCGATGAGTGCCGGTACATCTGGCAAAGCTGCATGAAAGCAGCCGGTCAACTGGTTGTAACAGCCGACCTGCCTGAAACGGTGAGGACACAGGTTCTTTTCCTAACCGGCCGGATGAATGCCACACGGTCGACTGATCTGTTTACGCGTTACAACCACTACATTTCCAGAATGGTACAATACGAATACCTGCAGCAGAATTCATCCATCAATGAGATGATTCAGCACGGCTATTCGCTCCATACCGGTTTTACCATGGATAATATCCTCTCCCGGAAGCCGGAATTCAAAGAACTCCGCTGGATCAACCGGGTGATGGAGCAATGCGGTGTCATTGCTGCTGAAAAGGATGTGCAAATCCATACCCGCATCGCAACTGATGCCAAGAAACGCGAATATCCTTTCCACAAGATTGATCGTACCGGTTACGAGCCTGAGCCGTTCGACCAGAGCGGCGGAGGTACCCCGAGGGATTTCATCAAGCAGATGAAAACCCGGCCAACGGCTGCTTTCTTTGGAAACCGCATCGCCAGGTTCACGGATACGCTTGATCCTGAGGATTATCGTTGTAAAATCCATGACCAGGGTTTGGTCCGGGAGCTCTATATCTTCCACAAATCCTATCTGAAATACCTGACCGATAACTTCAGGCTGCTGGGTCCGCAAACGATCTCATTAGCTGAGGTTAAGGAATTTGTTCCTGATATCGTACTGTTCTACGGCGCCCCGGAAAAGGTGATCTCCTATCCCCGGATCGGGTATTTCGACCTGAAAGGACCGAACGGGAATATCAAGACCATTGTAACCCCGCTCAAGCGCAAGGTGGATTATTTCGGTGATATCAAGAAACCCAGGCTCACCTTGTTAAACGAAAAAGTGAAGGAGCTCGGGGGCATGCCGGTACACGGTTCGCTGTTCGCTATTGAAGAAGAGGACGGCAGCCTGTTTGTGGTGCTGATCAGCGGAGATAGCGGTGTGGGCAAGTCGGAAATGCTGGCTGCACTGATGCTGAAATGGTTACGCAAGGACCTCCAAGGGATTCGCTCCATCCGGATGATTGCAGGGGATATGCTTCATGTCTTTCCGGACGATCAGGGCAACCTGTACGGGATCGGCAGTGAGATCGGTGATTTTTCAAGAGTTACCGATTTTGACCCGGATTTTATCAGGCAATATAAAAGTCTGTTTGAAAGCAGTGCCGACAGTAATAAGGAGGATCTGAATTCAAGGAGCACCATATCCGGACTCTGTGATATCAGGATGCCTTTCAAAATTGATATATTCCTCACAGCCAGCAACTTTTCAAGAGATGAAGCGGGTATCCGGCGCTATGCCAATCCCGAGAACTTCATTCTGTACCGAGAGAGCCACGGTGAGCGTAAAGAAAAGGCCACCAGCTCCGATTATCCGCATATTCAGCGAACCCTGTTAAGATACACGGCTGACAAGCAGATCGTTGAACTATTGGGCCGGCACGGCTCCTATCTCGATGATATCCTGGACTGGATTCCGGATCCACACACGGGAAAAGTCTATCTGGGCTCATCATTCAAACTGATGGACAAGATCGATCTGGAAGAGGTGGTTTCAGAAATCTTCAGGGGCAAATCCTTTACCAAAAATAATCAGGCCTTTAAGATCGGAAAAATCCGCTTCGATATCATCAAGAATCGCTTCCATGCAATCGCAGCAGGAGATACAGGGGAGGAAACATTCCTGATCGACCGTGATTTCTTTGGTAGGATGTTCAATGCACTGGCAAGCACCCCGGCAGGGAACCCGTTTATAGCAGAGGAGCAGGAACTGGCTATCCGTCAGCATCTTATAAGAATACTAAAGGGTGGATCCGATGGATGCGGCCTCGGACGAAAGATTCAGTTGGGTATCCTGTCGACCGATCTGGGTAAAAAGGGAAAAGAAATTTCCGGACCTCAAAAGGCGGCAGATGATCTATTGCGACTGATCAGGGAGGTTCGCCTGCAAAAACCGGAGATTTCCCGTCATAAACTTCTTGTCCGCCAGGCGATCCAGGAGAAGTATGGCCAAATTCTGCCGGCCAATGAAGTGAGTGCTGAAATCTTCCGCTACAATTTTTATCTCCATCAGATTGAAGGGATGAAAAAGGCCCGGTTTGTGCGGCTTGATCAGCAGGAGGTGCCCGTCGATCTCAGCCGCCTGCGCGGATTCAGCCCGGTTGATCAGGGTAACATGTTCAGTCCGCTTCTGCTGACCCCGACATTGAATATCGAGCTTAATGCCATCAGCGAGACTTACCGACAGTTGATGGCTCTGCCCAACAGTCCGGAATTTGCGGCTGGGTTTGTGGAACAGGTTGGAAGCCTTTATGTTGCAAAGGGGTACAGCAGGGAAGTTGTGATCAATAACCTGATCATTCAATTATTGCTCCTGAACGGATACATTACGGTGCATGACCTGGCCAGGGGAAGGATCAGTGAGAAAGTAAACCGGGAAACGGTTGCTTCGGCAAAATTTGCTGTTTGCCAGGTGTTAATGCCAGAAGGCCCTGATAATAACAAAAATACCTAAGGCCATCAGGATCACTCCGGTTATGCGAAACAATCTGGTCATCACTTTTTCTGTGATCACATTGCGCAATCTGTGAGAAAACATGATTTTCAGGAGATCAAAAGTGATCAGGGTAAGAATGGTGCTCGCAAAGTAGTAGAGGATTTGCATGCCGTGGAGATCAAGGCCGGTAACTGCAACAATCATGGCACCAAACCAGAAAACAAGTACACCTGGATTGAGGGTATTGATCAAAAATCCTTTCACGAGCAGGATCAGCACTCCTGCCCCGCCAAGCGGTTTAACCGTTTCATCAGGTTTTCTGAGAAAATAGGTTAGACCAAAGAACAGGAATGCACCCCCGGCCACCAGTTTGAAGATGATATTGTCCCTGATCGGCTCCATCAGTTCAGCAGCTCCGAAATAAGCAACAATGATGCAGCTGATATCACTTAACCAGACGCCGGAATTGAGTAAAATGGCAGCTTTGCCTCCCCGCCTCATTAACGTTTCCATCACCGTAAAAAAGGTAGGACCCAAATAAGAGCTCAGCAGGAGTCCTGTGAGAACTCCTTTAATTATAATTAGCAGGATCATAATTTTACTGTTTCTGTAACCGGAAATTCAATGGTAACCGTAAAGATAATTACTTGATTGTCTCTTTTTTCCATGTACCTAAAAAGCATTCCCAATCTTTGGATAATCCGTTCAAAACTCTGGGGAACTTGTGCTGCCCGCCCTCTTTACCTTTGAATTTCAGAAAATCATAAAAAACCTGATTGGGTACCAATTCAACAAAAACTTCTTTCAGGGCAGCCTGCCGCTCCACACCGTAATCATCGTTGAGCAATTTCAGGGCTTTGTCCAATCTGTCCTTAACTTCCTCACTCCTAACTCCCTCACTGTCTATACCGAGGTACCACTTATGAGCGAACAATCCCTGGTAGGAAATCCCCTGAACCGTAAACTCCTTGATATCGATTCCCATTTCTTCCGAAACCATCTGCACTGCCCGGTTCATATTGTCGACCGACAGATGTTCTCCGCAAAGACTGAGAAAATGATTGGTCCGGCCGGTAATCACGATTTTCGCTTTCGATTTATCGGTAAAACGGACGGTATCGCCGATTAAGTATCTCCAGGCCCCGGCACAGGTTGAAATGAGCAAGGCATATTCGCATCCCTCTTCTACCTCCTTGAATGTCAAAACCTCAGGATTCTCAGCCATCATACCGTCGGAGTTGAAATTCAGGTTGTCGAACGGAATGAACTCGAAGAAAATCCCATTATCGAGTACAAGCTGCATATCGGAATCCTTTTCATTCTGAAATGCAAGAAATCCTTCGGAAGCCAGATAGGTTTCGAGGTATATCACCTCTTCGCCGAGCAACTTGCTAAAACTCTTCTTATAAGGTTCAAAGCTCACGCCACCATGAGCAAACACTTTGAAATTAGGCCAGATTTCATGAATATTGTTCAGATTATACCGGGCGATGATCTTTTCGATAAGTATCTGAACCCAGGCCGGGACACCAGATATTCCCCCGATATCCCAGTTGGGTGCCCGGGCTACCATTTTTTCGATTTTGGTTGCCCAATCCTTCTCTTTGGCGATGGGTTTCCCTGGTTTATAGAAACTAATAAACCAAAAAGGCAACCTGGTCGCCAATATCCCGCTCAGATCGCCTTCGAAATAGGTTTGCATTTTCGTCAGGGAGGTCGACCCACCAAGCATCAATGCTGATTTTTCATAAAATCCTGGTGGGAGGTGATAGTCGGATAGTGCCAGCAACTGCCGGATCCCGATCTTCCGGATTGCCCGGATCATATCGTTGGTTAAGGGTACCCGCTTGGATGAATCGTTAGAGGTACCGGAAGTAAGGCCGAAATATTTTACTTTTCCCGGCCAGCATACATTTTTCTGGTCACTGGTCAGGAGCTTATGCCACCATTCCTTATAGATTTTCTCGTAATAATAAATCGGGACTTTCTTTTGGAACTCCTTAACAACATCAGTTGCGGATAAAATCTCATTAAAACCATAAGTCCTGCCAATCTGTGTATTACGAGCCCGGAATACCAGCTTTTTCAGTGTCTTGACCTGTACATCCTGCCCTATCGTTTGTTTTCGCTTAAAGTTTGCACTTCTTTTTCGCACCACATTGTTAAGGAGCGCACCAACAACTGCCATAAGACAACACTTTTTTAGTGACAGGGTAAAAATAGACTTTTTTATATTAAATCGAATGGTTTTATATCTTAGGGGTTACAATCTAACCTGACGGTTATGAATGAGTTTTACCGGACATCCTATGTACAGCTTGGTGCAAGCTATTTGCCCTCCAAACTGGCAACCGAAAGAGTGGCCGAAAGGCAGAGCCGCATGGTTGCCAATCGGGGCCTCTGAATACTCAAATTTCATCAGGTTATGAATACTTTTTAGGAAATCGAGCGATTCGACAGGAGTTTGTCTGATTCTTAATTCCGACAACAGATTGAGTTTTCCAAGAACTTCCGGTTGAATTATGTTACGGCCGTTCCATTCGAGAATACGGAGATGTGAAAAGCTCTCCAGAGGTCCTGCATCCAGACCGGGGCCCGGAAAACCACGAAGAACAGCATTACTAATCCAGATCGGAGTATACGTTTCATAACCTTTCGGTCTTACAGTCTTCCTGTCTTCTAGTCTTCTAATAAAGACTCCTCAGGATTATAAAACATTACAGTCCGCGTTGTAGAAGTTTGTATTTGGTCAATTCTTCTTAGCAAATGAGAAGTCAAGAAATTGTTTTAAAAAACAATCTCAATCAGTGTCCATTCAAACTACTTCTAATATACCTTTGCCCGATAATTTGCATAATTATGTCGGCACTGAAAATTGCGGTGATTGGGTTGGGTCAGTTCGGTCGGGCTATTGCCACAGCATTAACAAAATGCGGTGCGGAGGTTCTGGCCATTGACACTCGTGAAGAGGTGATTGATAATATGTCGGACCAGGTATCTGCCGCTGTGGCCCTGGATGCTACGGACAAAAAAGCGCTCATGTCGGTGAACATAACCGATATGGATGCAGTGGTGGTGGCCATTGGTCAGGATATGGAGCAACTTCTGCTCACAACGGTGTTGGTTCTTGAATTGGGGTGTAAGCATGTAATAGCCAGGGCTACCGGGAAAAGGGTGAGGCTGATCCTGGAGAAAATCGGTGTTCATGAGATTTTGAGCCCGGAGGTTGAGGTTGGGCAGATTGTTGCCGAACGGTTAACCAATCCAAGCCTGGTCTCCTATCTTCAGCTCCCTGATAATTACAGGATAGCAGAAATAAAGACGCCTCGGCAAATCATCGGCAGAACTCTTGGAAATGTTAACCTTCGCGAAAGATATCGACTCTCCCTGGTAACAGTAAAATCGATCAAGGAAGGCGAAAGCCATATTGAAGGGGTTGTAGATTACGAATTTAAAATCGACAGTTGCCACACACTGGTCCTGTTTGGTCAGAATAAGGACCTTGAACGGTTTGTAGCAATCAATCAATAAATCCCTTAATGCCTTCAAAGGAAGAAATCCAGCAATTACGGGAACGGATCAATCTAAAGATTTTTTCCAGTAAAAACCGGATGATGTCTGTTCTCACATGGGGAACATTCATTTTCTCCATTTTCGCTTTGCTGGCTATTATCTATTATTACGGATATCCTCAGACACCGGCCACCCTTAAAACCGTTTATCTCATTATCCGCGCCAGCATTTGGTTTTATATACTAAAATACCTGATCCGTGTTTTTTATGATTTCCATCCCGGGCATTTTATCCGTGATAACAGGATGGATTCGGTGGTATTTATTTTTATGGTCATTGAAGAAATATTCTTCATCATTTTCGGACACCAGGCGTTGAACGGCCTTTTCATGAAAGTGATGAATATTCCCTTCAGCGATGTTTCCATCCTCGCTGTTCAGCTTTATTTCTTCATCATCGTCGGTCTGGAGCTGGGAAAAGCCGCGGCAAAAATTTCAAAATTAAAGATTTCACCGGCCAGACTTCTCGCCCTTTCATTTATTACCCTTATTGCTTTCGGAACCGCAATGCTGATGCTTCCGGAAATGACCACCCATGGAATTTCTTTTATCGACTCGCTTTTTACCTCAACCAGTGCTGTGTGCGTTACCGGTTTGACTGCAGTTGATACAGCCACTGCCTTTACGCATAAAGGTCACTGGATTATTATGATACTTATTCAGTTAGGAGGTATTAACATCCTGGCATTTGCGGCATTTTTTACCATTTTTTATCGCGATTCTTCAAGTATTAAATATCAATCCCTGATCAAAGACCTCCTGGATACCGACGAAATGTCCAAATCGCGCACGATACTTAAGAGTATTATTGTTTTTTCGCTTCTCATTGAGGCAGTTGGCATTGCAGTGGTTTACTTTTCCTGGGGGCCCACCGTGGAATTCAAGGAGGGGCAGAGCCGCCTGTTCTTTTCCATGTTTCATTGCATTTCTGCATTTAACAACGCGGGATTCAGTCTCTATTCCAATAATTTCTTCGAGGAAGGGGTAAGGCTGTCCTGGGGAGTTCATGGGGTAATAGCCATGCTGGTTTTCCTGGGCGGAATCGGGTTTCCTGTTCTTCAGGATTTCGCCAGCCTTCGTAAAAAATCGATCCATCCTCTTTCTTACTACACATACTTACAGCCAAGTTCACGCATTGCTCTGAGAACCTCGTTTTTCCTGATTGTCGGGGGGGCTCTTGCATTCTATTTTCTCTATCCGGTTCATCCCGACGACGTTCCATCGGGTGGAAGGGTGATGCAATCCGTTTTTCAATCAGTCATATCCCGTACCGCAGGATTTAATTCGGTTGATATTGGCAAGTTCAGTGAACCGCTGATTTTGATTTTTTCTTTCCTGATGTTTATCGGCGCTTCCCCGGGGTCAACCGGCGGGGGTATCAAAACCAACACTTTTGCCGTAATACTGAAATCGACCTATATAGCCATCAGTGGTACCAAACATCTTACCTTTCTCCAGCACACCCTGCGCCCCGCCCTTGTTCAGCGGGCCATATCGATAGCAGTTATTTATTCCTGCCTGTTTCTCATGGGCACCATCTGCCTGTCTATTGCCGAGCCCCACATTAATGTTATGCATCTTGTTTTCGAGGAAGTATCCGCACTTTCTACTGTCGGATTAAGCATGGGTATCACCTCCTCCCTCGGGGTAACCGCCAAAAGCATCCTGGTCCTCTCCATGTTTATAGGCCGTATCGGGTCTCTAACCATCATTCTGGCTCTGATACGCAGAGCTTCTTCCGTTCAGTATACCTATTCCCACACCAATATACTGATCGGTTAATTTTTCTGTTTGTAACGTTTGTTACTATTTAGAATGATTCTAAATTATATCTTTACGGAAGATTTCGTACCTTTTACAGTAAATAAGATTGTATGAGTGAATTGATTAATAATTCAGATCGCCGCAAGCACATTCTGAAGGGATTGCTATTGAAAATCCACCAGGGAATTGATCCCGAAAAAGTTAAAGCTGAACTCGTGGAAGTACTGAAGCAGGTGCCATACGGTGAATTGGTGGAAGTTGAGCAACAACTTATAGAAGAGGGCCTTCCGCCCGAGGAAATCCGGAAATTCTGCGATGTCCATTCACTGGTATTGGAAGGCAATATCGATCTGTCGGGTGCCAGATCGATCCCTCCGGGCCACCCCGTCGATACTTTTATCCAGGAGAATAAGGAACTTCTGAAAGTGGTGGATATGGCAGCCGAATTGCTCGACCAGGTAAAAAAAATGCAGGAGACTGACAACCCGGCACCGCTGGTGCTCAAACTCCTGTCGGCCTTTAACAGTCTGCTCGATGTTGATAAGCATTATCAGAGAAAAGAATACCTGTTATTCCCATTCCTCGAAAAAGCCGGTATTACCGGCCCGCCAACGGTAATGTGGGGAAGACACGATGAGATCCGCAATCTGCTGAAGGGCTGTGTCGAAGTTTTACGCACCGGCGGTCTCACCCCGGCAGATATACTCTCGGCATTTGACCTTCTGTTCAATCCGGCATTACAGGGTGTAGAGGACATGATTAAAAAAGAGGAGGAGATTTTATTTCCGATGAGCCTTGATCATCTCACCGACCAAAACTGGTGGGATGTTTACCAGCAGACCCTTCCCATCGGGTTTTGCCTGTATGATCCCCAGATGGAATGGAAACCTGCCGGAATGGAGGAAACAACCGGCGACACTTCACAAATTCACGGTAATTCGATCCAACTCCCTTCGGGCAGCTTCACCGCAGCCGAACTAATGGCCATACTTAACACGCTGCCGGTGGACATAACTTTTGTTGATAAGTACGACAAAGTCAAATACTTCTCACAAGGTGCTTACAGAATCTTTACCCGCAGCCGTTCGATCATCAGCCGGGATGTTCGCCTATGCCACCCGCCGGCCAGCGTTCATATCGTTGAAAAGATTATCGATGACTTTAAAAGCGGCAAAGCCAGTCATGCCCCGTTTTGGATTCAGATGCAAGGCAAATTCATTTATATCGAATATTATGCCCTTCGCGATGAAAACGGTGAATACCTCGGAACCCTCGAGGTATCACAGGACCTTACCGGGTACCGGAAACTTGAGGGAGAACAGAGGATCGTATCTTATAAATGAAAAAAGGAGGAAGGAAGAATGTTGAGATTCGAATGCAGAGTTCTGAATTCTGAAGTGTGAGATTCAAGTATTTTGAGGCCAAATCAAAGGTCAGCCCTCACTTTACTTGAATCTTGAATTTCAAAATTCGAAACTGGTTTTCGAATCTCTAAATTCCTGCTTTCACCAAAAGACCTGTCATCCCGGCGAAGGCCGGGACCCCGTCACGCTATACGAATTCTGGCAGGCGGGGACCTCCTGACGCAACTCGGAACCCTATATATAACTATTTAATTATTTAATGATTATGGAACAAAAACTGATAATAACCCCGAAAACAAAAATCATCGATCTGATCACGGACTATCCGGAATTGGAGGAGGTATTGTTCGAAATCAGTCCCGCATTCAGAAAGCTGAAAAATCCGGTATTGCGGCGGACCATTGCCCGCGTGACCACTCTGCAGCAGGCAGCGCTCGTTGGCGGAATCAAAGTGGAAGATCTGGTGAACAGACTGCGGCAGATCACCGGAACACAGGGGAGAGCTGATAATATGGTAGAGACGCATGATTATGCGTCTCTACAGCCAGTCCCTGCCTGGTTTGCTGCGGATAAAGTCAAACGGCACCTGGATGCCCGCGAGATGCTGAATCGTGGGGAACATCCGGTTGGGCAGGTACTTGCCGACCTTCACAATATGCCTATAAATGAGATCTATGAGCTGATCGCACCATTTTTCCCTGCTCCCCTCATCGATAAAGCTTCCGGAATCGGATTCAGCAATTATGTTGTGGAGGTGGGTCCGGAGGAATACCGAATTTACTTCGTAAGGACATGAGGACGAAAAGAACGGTAGACGGTAGAGACGGATGATCATCCGTCTTTACAATTGCCATATCTTAGCCCCCATGATAACCCTGCTGATTATTGAAGACGAACGTTCGCTGAGGGAATCGATGGTATCATACCTCGAACCCGGCGGATACCGCTGTATAACTGCCGGAACTTACCATGAAGCGATGAAGGCGATCGATCGTTATGATTATTACTGCGTGGTCGTTGACCTCAATCTTCCGGATGGTGATGGACTGAAAATCATTAGGTTACTGAAAGAGAACCAAGCCAAATGCGGGATAATTGTGATCTCGGCCCGTGATACCCTGAACGACCGGATCCTGGGTTTGCAAACAGGTGCCGATGACTACCTGGTTAAACCTTTTGACCTCTCTGAATTGAATGCCCGGATTCAATCCGTGATCCGCCGTACCCGTTATACCGGTCAGAATTATGTGATATTCAGAGAACTCATCATGGATCCCGAAGGTAAAACAGCGGTTCTGAACGGAGAGCAATTGGAGCTCACCAGAAAGGAATTCGACATGTTGATGTATCTCATTACCAATAAAAATCGTGTAATCACCAAAGATGCCATCGCTGAACATATCTGGGGCGACAGTATCTATGGAACCGACTATACCGAAGTGGTTTACACCCACATGAAAAACCTGAGGAAAAAGCTGCAGGCAAAAACGGGGATCGATTGGATACAGACAGTTTATGGATCAGGATACCGAATTACGGAGGAGTCATGAAACTGCAAACCCAATCCTCGATCTACCTGTCTTCCTTTTCACTGGTGGTATTTGTTCTGATCGGCATCGTCCTATACTCGCTTTTACGAAAGCTGAGTAACGATGAACTGGATGCCATACTTCGCCAGGAGCGGACCGAAGTCTTGTCCAATCCTGAATTGTTGCTGATAGCCAACCGGGCAGGTGCACCATTTTTCAGCCGGTTGATCGCCAAGGAGATCGCAAAATCCCCTGGTGATACTGAAGTTTTCTATGATAGCGTAAATCTGATAAAGGGGTCCGGTGAAAAGTCTCCAATCAGGTGTCTTAGATTTTATGAAACCGTTCAGGATCAACCCGTTGAATTCATCCTATTCAAATCAAAATTACCTGCTGAACAATTGGTGCAGCAGATCATACTTTCGATGACACTGATCGCCATCCTGTTTCTGTTCGGTATTTTCCTGCTCAACCGATTTGCTTTCAGGAGAATCTGGAGGGATTTTTACAACACCATCCAGGCGCTTAAAAACTATGGCCCTAACCAGAAAGCCTTGCGACTTTCGGGATCCCGCATCAATGAATTCAGGACGCTGAATGAAGAGATCGAAAAAATGACCCTAAGGGTTTCTGACACCTATGACAACCTCCACAACTTTACTTCGCACACAACCCATGAGATCCAGACCCCATTGGCTGTAATTCGCTTAAAAAGCGAACTTCTGATGCAAACTTCCAATTTAAATGACGAACAACTCCAACTGATCCAGTCGATTGGCGATAACAGCAGGCACCTTTCCCAGTTAAACCGTTCCTTAGCCCTATTATTCAAGATTGACCATCATCATTATTCATCCACCGGAATATTCTATCCGGCAACCGGAATTTTACGTCAGCTCGACAACCTAAATGAACTCATTGACATAAAAGAACTTAAACTGACAACCCGATTGCCTTCCGAAATTACGGTTTCGATGGATCCATCCCTTGGTGATATTCTGGTGCATAACCTGGTAAAAAATGCCATTGTACACAATCAGCCGGGCGGTATGCTGGAAATAGACCTTCAGCCCGATATGCTAAAGGTTGTAAATAATGGCCCGGACCTTTCATATCCCACAGACCATTATTTTTCAGAATTCATTAAAGGCCCGGATTCCAAAGGATTAGGCCTTGGATTATCACTGGTCAGGAAAATCTGCGAAGTGTCCAGCCTCTCCGTAAAATATACTTACAATAACGGTTTGCACCAGTTCAAGATCACTTGGTCTGAAAAAAATAACAAACCGGGGTGAATCTTCAGTATTTCTTCAGAATTGGACTCTACTTTTGAATCGTTGAATTGAAAATAGTATTTGTTGATAGTTTGTGGGGAGGCGTAATGATCTTAACAGTCATTACGCTTTTCTGCTTTAGTAGAGACGGATGATCATCCATCTCTACAACTTTTGAAAAGTTGGCAACTCTAAACTTCAGGATAATACCTTTAGCCTGTAACCGACACCTGATTCGGTTATCAGGATTTCCGGAATAGATGGATTCTTTTCTATTTTCTTTCTTATTTGCGCGACATGAACCCTTAGTATCTGAGCATTCTCAGCATAGGGGTTGCCCCAGATTTCCCGGATAATATAATTGTGGGTCATTACTTTGCCGGCATTTCGGATAAAAAGGGCAAGGATTGAGTATTCCAAGGCCGTGAGTTTGATTTCTTGTCCCTTGATTTTAACCAAACGTAAATTCAGATCAACCTCAAGCTCCCCATCGGTAAAAACCGGTGACTCATCTATCTTATAGGAATGCCTGATAGCCACACGGATGCGGGCAAGCAATTCAGCAGTATTAAAAGGTTTGGTCACATAATCATCTGCACCCAGGTCCAGTGCCCTGACTTTGACCGGTTCGGAATCCTCAACGGTTAGAACAATGACCGGAACCCTCGACCACTCCCGGAGATTTTTAAGGACTTCCAGGCCATCTTCATCCGGCAGGCCCAGATCCAGTAAAACCACATCCGGATGGTTCATCGTTACAGAAACCATACCTTCTTTTCCTGTTCCAACATCAAATACTTTAAACTGATTGGCCTCCAATGAAATCCTCAAAAGTCTTCGAATCTGACTTTCATCATCGATAATCAGGATTTTAAATCCTTTGCCTGAATCATTCATCTTCTGGGTTTCCAATAATTATTATCACGGACAGTCCGCCGCCCTCCCTGTTTTTAGCAAAGATAATTCCTTTATGGGCTTCAACGATAGCCTTGGCAATAGTCAGTCCTAAACCGGTCCCTCCGCTTTTTGAGCCGGGAACCCGGTAGAACTTTTCGAAGAGTTTTTTCAGGGAATGCTCTGGTACACCGGTTCCGCCATCCAAGATTTCGACAATCACCAACCCTTTGGCATCCGCATAAGCTTCAATGTAGATATCACTCCCAGCGGGAGTATAATTAATGGAATTGTGCAGGATATTAATAAGTGCTTGTCTGAACCAATGAATATCTATCATAATCGTTGGCAAATTCTCGGCAATGTTCACTTTAAGGTTATGGTGCCTGAAATCAGGTTTCATCTCATTGATAGCCATGCCAAACAGATCAGAGATATCGCATGCTTGTCTGTTCAGACGAAGGTATCCCGAATCGATCTTTGACATATCCAGAATATTCTCAACGAGGAGATTCAGCCTTTTTGCCGCCGAGTTGAGCTCCTCGCATACCTGTTTTCTCGTTTCGGGATTAGCGGCTGTTCCTTCATCATCCAGACTTGAAACTGCGGCAGTGATGATGGCAATGGGTGTGCGCAATTCATGAGAAACGCTGTTCAGAACGGTCTGAAACAACTTTTGTGATTCCATATAAATCTCCTTTTCCTTAGCTATGTCGATATTGATTTCCCGGTCGAGAGCTGATGTAATTTGAGCAACAAAGGACCTGACCAGTAAGAGGGTCTCTTCATCAGGATCATTGGTTTTATTAAAAGAAATTCCGATAACTCCGATATTTCCCCTTTGGACCGTTAATGGATAATACTGCAGCCCAGTTAGAGTGACGGGATTGTTTATATAAACCGAGAGTGCCAGGTTATACTCTTCTTCACTATAGAGTCCGGAATTCCCAAAGGCTTTGGGCGATAATCCGCTACCTTCCTTTTCTTTCAGATATACAATCATTTCTGCCCCAAACTGCTTATTCACTACCTCTTGCGTTCTTTTAACCACATCGCGTATGGAACCGGCATTATTGAGTGATTCCAGCAGGGAATTGATGATCCGGATCCTGTCCTGGCTCTTGGTCAAAACCAGTTGGTTTGTCCGTATTCTGGTGATCAGGATTCCACTGGAAAGGGCAACGGCAAGATAGGCAAACAGGGCGATGAGGTCATGGATCCGGTGGATATGAAAAGTGAAAACGGGTGGGATAAAGAAAAAATTCCAGACGATGAAGTTCAGGATTGCAGCAAACAGGACGGGCCCCCGGCCAATAAAAAGGGATAAAACCGATATTGACATCAGGAACAGAAAACCGACTGTTTGATAACCGATGGTCTGGCTGAATGGATAACTTAACCCTCCGATAGCAGCAGTTGTTGCCATCGCCACCAGAAACTCAACCGATTTTGGTTTGAATTCCTCTTTAAACCAATTATTCTTTTTCATGGCAGACTGATTAACAAAAATCGACCGAATTGTCTAATGGTCTTATTAAGATTAATCAAAGCTTCATAAAGATTTTATAAGAATCAAAATACCCAATAATGCGGTTGGTAAGAACTTTAATATTTAACTTTTTAATCCCGGATCAATTATTCTATTCCTCCGGCGATATTTTTTTTGTTCTGAGGTAATCGCTTAAGTACCGGTTTACTATTGACTGGAAGTACTAATGGAACTACTTCAATCATGACATTACTTGAATCCAGTCCATAAGCTTTAACATCCGACAATGCCATTTTAGATAAAAAGGTATAATTATCCATAACGAACTGTTCAATACCAGGAAAATCAAAATCGTAATTCTGAACCCTATGGATGAGGATAAACCTGAAATCAGCAGCAATATCATGCTTTCTTAGTGATGGATATTTTGATACAAGATCGACTTCCTTTTGCTTGGCCATATCACGGAGTACCTCCATAAAGAAAAGATTAATCCTTGGCTGAACTTTAAACCCAAGACGGAATTCAACACGGATCAATACATCCGGAATCAGGTGATCAACCGAATATTCCAAAGTGTGCGGATCATCGCAAATATGAACATGAAGCAGCCAATAGGTATTGGCTCGCTTTGGACTTTTATTTAATATTGAGTAAATGACCTTGGCTTCCACATCTGTTCCTTTATCTGCACGGGTCAGATAAACCAGGTTAGTTGAATACTTCGGGATGGTTTCATCCGAGCTGAGATCCACCAGCTGCTCGTAATAATCCGCTAAGTGGACAAACCGTGTAAAACGGTTTTTAATCCTGCGGGACCGGAACCAGATAAACATCACATAGGCAATTATCCCGGCCAGTAAAATGGTAAACCATCCCCCGTGAATAAATTTCATCAGATTGGCTGCCAGAAATGAACCTTCAATTACCAGGTAGGTTCCCACAAACAGAACCAAAAGGTACTTAGGGAGATGCATCCTGATTAAGTAAAAAGTCATCAATAAAGTTGTCATCAACATGGTTATTGATATGGCCAGCCCATAGGCTGCCTCCATGTTTGACGAAGTCCGGAACATCAGCACCACAATAACGCAGGCAGTAAAAAGCATCCAGTTTACTGAAGAGATGTACATCTGGCCTTTGATAGTGGTAGGATAATTAATTTTCAGTTTTGGCCAGAAATTTAATGAAATAGCCTCACTGACAATCGTATAGGATCCACTTATCATTGCCTGGCTGGCAATGATCGCTGCTGCAGTGGAAATCAGAACACCGAATGGAAGGAACCATTGTGGCATAATAGCAAAGAAGGGATTGGTGAGTGAAGCTGGCGATGCGCTCTGTGTAAGTACCCATGCAGCCTGACCCATATAATTGATGATCAGAGTTGTTTTAACGAATAACCAACTGATCCGGATATTCCTATATCCGCAATGTCCAAGATCGGAATAAAGGGCTTCGGCACCCGTGGTAACCAGGAAAACCGCTCCAAGAAGAATAAATCCCCCCGGATGAAAAGCAAGCAGTTTAATCGCGTAAACAGGGTTGAATGCTTTCAGGATTATTGGCATTTTTATCAAATAGGGCAATCCAAGGCATGCCAGGGTGAGAAACCAAACCAGCATAATCGGACCGAATGATTTACCGATTGTGGCAGTACCAAATTTTTGAATCAAAAATATAGCTGTGATAATCCCAATGGCGATTGGTAAAATTGATAGTTTCGGAAAACTCAGTTTGAGACCCTCGACTGCAGAAACCACTGTAATAGAAGGTGTTATTACCCCATCGGCCAACAATGCGCTCGCTCCGATAATGGCAAAGATAAACAGGTATTTTCTCTTTTTCCTGACTAAAGCATAAAGGGCCATGATCCCCCCTTCTCCATTGTTATCCGCACGCATGGTTATAAAAACATACTTGATCGTCGTTTGCAAGGTCAGTGTCCAGATTAAACAGGAAACGGCTCCAAGTATAAAGTCTATGTCGATATGTCCACCTGATCCCAAAACAATGGCTTTCATAACATATAGTGGGGAGGTACCAAGGTCGCCGAAAACAATCCCAAGGGTAATGATCAGACCAGTAAGACTAATTGTTTTATTAGCAATTATTTTCGCGGGTTTCATGCTAAAGATTAAACCTGCAAAAGTAACCAGCTGGATATTTGCCCAATATAAAGAATCGATTAGTGGATATAAAGATTTTATAAAGCCGAAATGACTTGTTTGGCAAGTAGGTAAGTTGATCTGGGGTAATTAAAGTTGTCATCTTTAATACAAAGAGTTGACAACTATTTTTAACTTATTGATTTTCTATAAGTTTGAATTTTTGGAATTCAGAATTCCGTTGCTATACTTTTGTTATCTATGTACTTACAATGTCTTTGTAAAAAGATGACAACTCTATAAAGTTGGCAACTCTATTTAAAATGAAAAAAGTGATCGGTCTCTTCATAGGTATTGCCCTAAGCTTCACCCTGCTCCCAGGGCAAATCCCAACCTGGACCACTCCTGGTAAACCCTGGCCCGAATCCTTTGGCAGCCAGAGGGCTGTCATCGAAATCAGCAAACCGGCTGCCTTAGTTGAGGTAGATCTTCTTTGGCGCCGGCATGACCGTAATCCCGAAGAACGGCGATTCCTGTTGATCGAAGCATCATCAGGCGACACCATAAAAAATATTACCCGGCTGGAAGTAAATGCCGAACATTGCTACCTTCGGTTCGGACCGGTTGCCAAACCCGGCATCTACTATTTCTATTATTTGCCATTTAATGTTGTTGAAGGCTGGGGATATTATGGAAAGAGCTATCTGAAACAGGAACCCGCAGCAGATCCGGCCTGGCTTAGGCAAAATTCGCCTGAAAAGGTACTGAAGGCAAAGATCATCCGCATTGAATGCCGGACCTCATTCGATACCTTTTATCGCATGGAAATCATTGCAACCGGTCCCGAGAAATCGGCCTTCTTGAAAAAGTTTACGGATTCTGTTCTGTACTTTACCGAAGGCCGCGATAACCCCATAAGGATGAAAGATGAGATTCCCCTGAAATGGTTACTGTCGGGCCCTTCAAATAGGTTTACCGGCAGTGCCCTTCAAAATGAATATTATGCCTTCCAGATTGGTGTTTTTGCATCTGCAAAGGATATTGAGGAGCTCGAAGTTAAAGCCGAAAACCTTATGTTTTCGGGAAAATCCGGTGAACCGGAAATCAACCTCACCTGTTTCAATACCCAGGGAGTTGACCCCTATGGAACATCTTTCACTAAAAAGCTCAACATTCAGGAGGGCAGAGTGCAGGCTCTATGGATTGGGGCCGATGTTCCGGAAAATGTGACACCCGGGAAATACGCCGGACACATTAGGATCATTGGGAAAAATATCCCGGAAAAAAAGATTTCAGTTACCCTCGAGGTTACCGGCCAGATGATCGCGGATCGCGGCGATAGTGAACCCTGGCGGCATTCCCGGCTCCGCTGGCTTAATTCTGCTGCCGGATCCGACGGCAATCCGGTTCCTCCTTATCTTCCGATAAAGCAAACATCCGACAACAATTTCCAGGTGGCTGGCCATGTGGTCAGACTCGCAAAAACCGGGCTGCCTGAAACGATTCGGCACCAAGGAGCCAATCTGCTCGCCGCGCCTGTAACATTGACTATTGAAAACCCTGACGGTACGGCCAATTTCCCGGTTTCAGTAACCCGTACTAATCTCACGGATGGGAAATACACACAAATTGCAGTGGCTGTTTCGGTAAATCTACAGGCCAGCTATCTGGTCTGGATGGATTATGATGGCTATCTGAAAACTCTGGTAACTTTTAAAAATCTATCCAAAAGCAAACCGATAGCCATTAAGGATATCCGATTGACGATTCCGATGGTCGCCGGAAAAGCAAAATATATGATCGGGATGGGCCTGCCAGGATGTGCGGTTCCTCCCGCTCATGAATCAAAATGGGAAGGCCCTTCCGATAGTTTTTGGATCGGTGATGTCGATGGCGGCATCTGGTGCGAACTCCGCGGAAGTAGCTACCACGGTCCCTTGCTGAACCTATACCACCCCGCGCCGCCTGAAAGCTGGAACAACCAGGGAAAAGGCGGATTCCGGATCGTCCGCGATAATAACCAGGTAACGGCCCAGGTCTATTCAGGTGAGCGGACATTGAACCCGGGTGATTCCATTCAGTTCGACTGGGCCATGCTGATTACCCCGGTTAAAGAGCTGAACCCCGCGAGTCAGTTCACCAACCGTTACTACCATCACGGAGGAAAGCCGGCTCCCGGACAGGAAGATTTTGATGCGGGAGTAAAAATCATCAATATCCATCATGCCAATGAATATAACCCGTTTATCAATTATCCCTTTATCGCGGTTAAGGAGATGCGGTCGTTCATCGATTCCATCCATGCCCTCGGCAAAAAAGTGAAAATCTATTATACCGTAAGGGAACTCACCAATCATGTTACGGAAATATGGGCTCTCCGGAGTCTGGGCTATGAGATACTCGACAATGGCCGCGGGGGAGGATATCCCTGGCTGAGAGAACATCTGGTGGATGGATACATGCCGCAATGGTATCAGCATTTCCCGGATGGACGGGTAGATGCATCGGTACTCAGTGCCCCGGGAGATTCACGCTGGCTCAACTATTACATTGAAGGGTTGGCCTGGCTGGTCAGAAATGTGGATATCGATGGATTGTATCTGGATGATGTCACTTACGACCGCCGGATTCTTCAGCGCATGCGGTCAGTGATGGCCCATATTAAGCCGGGTTGTATCATTGATTTACATTCGAATACCGGTTTCTCCATTGGCCCGGCCAACCAGTACACCGAGTTCTTTCCCTATATTGATAAACTCTGGTTCGGCGAAAGCTTTCAGTACGATAAGATGTCGCCCGAGAACTGGCTCGTTGAGGTATCCGGAATTCCTTTTGGATTGATGGGCGATATGCTCCAGGGCGGAGGCAACCGCTGGCTCGGAATAGTTTTCGGAATGACGGTCAGATATCCATGGACCTCCGAAGGTGTATTGTGCGATCCCCGGCCGGTCTGGAAAATTTGGGATGAATTTAAAATACAGGATTCAAAAATGATGGGATTCTGGGAAACCGGATGCCCGGTACAAACCGATATGACTGAGGTAAAAGCAACAGTCTATGTCAGACCGGGAAAAGTTTTGCTCTCCCTGGGAAATTTCAGCGATAAAACTCAGAAAGTTAAGCTCTTGATCGACTGGAAGGCGCTTGGTCTTAATCCAGATAAATGCAGAATCTATGCTCCCGAAATTGAAAACTTTCAGCCGGCAAGAACCATTTATCCGAACGATACGATCCCGGTGGAAGCGAGAAAGGGATGGCTGATCTTTCTGGAAAATCGTAGGGACGCATAATTGCGTCCTTTGGAAAGACGCAATTATGCGTCCCTACGCAATGTTGTTAATATCCGTGTTAACAACTCTTCCGCCCCCCTCCCGACTCCCTTTTGTATCTTTGAACACTTATGTCAAACGACCTCATTGAATCCTATTCCGAAGAGTCGATCAAGACCCTTGAACCGAAAGAACATATCCGGCTCAGGCCTGGTATGTACATCGGTAAACTGGGCGACGGTTCGGCACA
This sequence comes from Porphyromonadaceae bacterium, assembly GCA_007280905.1. Lineage (GTDB taxonomy): Bacteria > Bacteroidota > Bacteroidia > Bacteroidales > UBA12481 > UBA12481. Next base: position 27,842 of record QYQM01000109.1, read on the forward strand.
TGATGATGGAATATACGTCCTTCTGAAGGAAGTTATCGATAATTCCATCGATGAATTCATGATGGGAAACGGAAAATCCCTCGAGATCTCGATCGACGATAAACTCGTGCGAATCCGTGACCATGGCCGTGGGATCCCGCTCGGAAAGCTGGTAGACGCCGTGGCAAAAATGAACACCGGCGCGAAATACGATTCAAAGGTTTTTAAGAAATCAGTCGGACTGAACGGCGTCGGACTCAAGGCGGTGAATGCCCTCACAAGCGAATTCCTGATCCGGTCATACCGCGAAGGTCAGTTCAAGGAAGCCCTTTTCAACAAAGGAACACTCATCGAGGAAAAAGATCTTCAACCTACTTCCGAAGACAGCGGTGTGGAAGTCATTTTCAAACCCGATCGTGAAATTTTCGGGCATTACCGGTACCTGAACGACTATGTATCGACGATGCTGAAAAACTATGCCTTCCTGAATGCCGGCCTTGTGGTCCATTTCAATGGTGAGAAATATGTTTCAAAAAACGGCCTTCTCGACCTGCTTCAGTCGAAAATGACCGAAGAGGGCCTCTACCCGATCATCCACCTGCGCGAGGAAGATATCGAAGTAGCCATCACCCATGGTGATCAATACGGCGAAGAGTATTATAGTTTTGTCAACGGACAGCATACCATACAGGGTGGAACGCACCTGATAGCCTTCCGCGAAGCCCTGGTTAAAACGGTCAGGGACTATTACAAGAAAGAGTTCGAACCTTCCGATATCCGCACTTCCGTTATTGCGGCAGTCAGCATTAAAGTTGAGGAACCGATCTTTGAATCCCAGACAAAAACCAAGCTTGGATCTAAAGATATCGGCCCCAATGGTCCCTCAGTCCGCAATTTTATTCACGATTTCCTTGGAAAACATCTTGATAATTACCTTCATAAACATCCTGAAACCGCTGAAATACTGCTTCGGAGAATACTCGACTCGGAGAAGGAACGCAAGGCAATTTCCGGCATTCAAAAACTGGCTCGCGACCGGGCCAAGAAATCTTCCCTTCACAATAAAAAGCTGCGGGATTGCCGTGCGCACTATAATTCCCAGCATGAGCAGCGGCTCGAAACCAGCATATTTATTACCGAGGGAGATTCGGCCAGCGGATCGATCACCAAATCCCGGAATGTCAATACTCAGGCAGTTTTCAGTCTGAAAGGCAAACCGAAGAATACCTACGGTGAAACGAAAAAACTGGTGTATGAAAATGAGGAATTCAACCTCCTCCAGGCTGCCCTCAACATCGAAGAGGGAATTGATGACCTGCGCTACAATAATGTAATTATTGCAACGGATGCCGATGTCGATGGAATGCATATCCGCCTGCTCCTCATTACTTTCTTTCTCGAATTCTTTCCTGATCTGATCAAGCAGGGACATCTGTATATCCTGCAAACCCCGCTGTTCCGGTGCAGAAATACCAAGCAAACCTTTTATTGCTATTCTGAAGACGAAAAGCTCCGGGCAATTAAAAAACTATCCGGAAAGCCCGAAATCACCCGTTTTAAAGGTCTTGGTGAAATTTCCCCGGATGAATTCAAACACTTTATCGGGCCTGAAATGCGCCTCGAACCGGTACTCCTGAAAAAAGAAGACAATGTGGAGGGGATGCTGGAGTTTTATATGGGGAAAAACACACCCGAACGGCAGGATTTTATTATCGGAAACCTTCGGATCGAAGAAGACAAGGTTTTTGAATAGGTACTGAAAATATGAACGAGGAGCCAATTAACGATACTGAACTGAACGGGCAACCCGATCCGCAGGAAAACGGAAACGGCCGCAAGCACGACATTACCCACCTCCCGGGTATGTACGAGAACTGGTTTCTGGAATATGCATCCTACGTAATTCTGGAAAGAGCTGTGCCATACCTGTACGATGGCCTCAAACCTGTGCAGCGGCGAATTCTCTATTCCATGCGCCGTTTGGAAGACGGCCGGTATAACAAGGTGGCCAATATCATCGGCCATACCATGCAATTCCATCCCCACGGCGATGTTTCCATCGGTGATGCACTGGTGCAATTGGGTCAGAAAGACCTCCTCATCGATTGCCAGGGAAACTGGGGAAACGTCCTTACGGGGGACAATGCCGCAGCTTCCAGATATATCGAGGCACGATTATCCAAATTCGCCCTCGAAGTAGTATTTAACCCGAAAACCACGCAATGGAAATCCTCCTACGATGGTCGTAACAAGGAGCCAATCTATCTCCCGGTAAAATTCCCGCTTTTGCCCGCTATGGGTGTCGAAGGGATTGCAGTCGGGCTCGCCTCAAAGGTCCTGCCGCATAACTTTAACGAACTGATCGATGCATCTATAGCGTGCCTTAAAAATCAGCCTTTTGTTCTGCTGCCGGATTTCCCGACGGGCGGGATGGCCGACTGTTCGAAATATAATGATGGACAGCGGGGAGGAAAAGTGAGAATTCGCGCCCGGATCAATAAGTTCGACAAAAAAACCCTGGTTATTAACGAGATACCTTACGGAAAAACAACCAGTACCCTCATCGATTCCATCCTGCTGGCCAACGAAAAAGGAAAAATCAAGATCCGGAAAATCGATGATAATACCGCCGGAGCGGTTGAAGTCCTGATTCACCTCACACCCGGAGTCTCACCCGATAAAACCATCGATGCCCTTTATGCTTTTACGGATTGCGAAGTTCCGATTTCCCCCAACACCTGCGTGATCAATGACGGAAAGCCAGTGTTCCTCGGAGTATCTGATATCCTAAAGATCTCAACAGCAAACACCGTTGAGCTGCTCCGACAGGAACTGCTGATCCGTAAGGTAGAACTCGAAAGCGAATGGCATGCCTGTTCACTGGAAAAGATCTTCATCGAAAACCGCATCTATATCACCATTGAAAACTGTGAAACCTGGGAAGATGTTCTGAAAACGATCGATAAGGGACTCGAACCCTTCAAGAGTATTCTTATCCGGCCGGTGACCGAAGAGGATCTGGTTATGCTTACCGAACTTAAGATCAAGAGGATATCAAAATATGATGCCAAACGTGCTCAGGAACAAATCGCTGCCATCGAGAAAGAATTGACCACCGTTACCCATCACCTTGAAAACCTCATTGTTTATGCCATCCACTATTTCGAAAATCTCAAGAAAAAATACGGGGCTGATTACCCGCGGAAAACGGAAATCAGGAGTTTTGATACCATCGAAGCCTCCAAAGTGGTGGTTGCCAACGAAAAATTATACGCAAACTTCGAAGAAGGATTCATTGGTACCTCTTTGAAAAAAGACACCTATCTGTTTGATTGCTCTGATATTGACGATATCATTATTTTCCGAAAGGACGGGAACTTTGTGGTAACAAAAGTCTCGACCAAGGCATTTGTCGGGAAAAACATCCTGCACATCGCCCTATTCAACAAAAACAACGAACGAACCATCTTCAATGTCGTTTACCGGGATGGGAAAGCCGGGTTTAGTTATGCAAAAAGATTTGCCGTTAAAGGCATTACACGCGATAAAGAGTACGACATCTCCCAAGGCAAAGAAGGGTCTAAAATCCAATACTTTACAGAAAACCCCAATGGTGAATCCGAGGTGATCCACGTAGCACTAAAACCGAAACCCAAACTGAAGAAACCGGTATTTGATTTCGATTTCGGCACCCTGGCCATAAAGAACCGAAATGCCATGGGGAATATCGTTTCAAAGCATACCCTGATCAAAATATCTCTCAAGGAAAAAGGAACCTCAACACTGGGTGGTCTGAAGATATGGTTCGATAACAGCGTCAACCGGCTCAATACCGAAGCCCGCGGGCAATACCTGGGTGAATTCGATGGTGAAGACCAGATCCTTGTTATCCTGGCGGATGGGCAGTTCCGGCTCAGTAATTATGACATTACAAACCATTTCGAAGAGAATATCATCCGGATTGAAAAATTCAATCCTTTTAGTGTATTCTCGGTTATACTGTTCGACGCTGAGCAGAAATTCCATTACCTGAAGCGGTTCCAAATCGAATCCGATACCCCGGAAAATAAACTGAACCGGATGATCGGCGAACATCCCGATTCCCGGATGTTGAATATCAGCGACCAGCTTCTTCCGCGATACGAAATCCGTTTCGGCGGAAAGCATAACCTGCGTCCTTCGGAAATCATTGATGCTGCGGAATTTATCGGTCTGAAAAGTTTTAAAGCCAAAGGAAAACGCCTCACTACGTTTGAGGTCGATACCATCACCGAAATCGATCCGATCGAAGCCAACGACAAGGCCCTGCTGAAATACTACGGAACCGAGTACGCAGAAATCCTCGGGATAATAGAAGAAGCGGAAGAAATCGAAAAGAACGAGAAGAGCGAAAAGAGCGATCTTGACGATCTTGATGTTCTTAACCCTCTTTACGATGCTCCCGATTCTCCCGTCTCTGCCGTTCCTGACGTTGAAGGCAACGGCCAATTTACCCTCGGATGGTAATCCCTATCGATAAACCGATTGTGCTGCTGGGTTTTATGGGCAGCGGAAAAAGTACTTTAGGTAAACAATTAGCTGCATCTCTGGGCTGGACCTTTACTGATCTTGATTGTTTTATCGAAGCGGAGGAGAATCGCACAATCCCCGAAATTTTTGAACAGGATGGAGAAGCCACTTTCCGGATGCTCGAATCCAATGCCTTGAAGAAGGTACTTAATCAATCGCACCAGGTGATTGCCATCGGTGGCGGTGCCCCATGCCATCCGGGCAATCTTCAGCTGATCAGGGAAAAATCGCTATCGATCTACCTTAAAATCAGTGAAACGCAATTGCTGCACCGGCTTGCCTGGTCATCAACTCCACGACCGCTTCTGAACGGAAAATCCGAATCCGAAATCCAATCCTTTATTACAGATCTATTGGTTACCAGAGAGCCTTATTATCTTAAGGCAGATATAATAATTGAATCGGATGCGATTACAACCGGGATAATTTTATCGAAGTTGGAAAAGGAAACCCTTTAACGGTCGCTAACGAAGCTGCCTACTGCTTACTGTCATTGCCTACTGCTGACTGCCTACTGCCTACTGGACCGCTATCCTTCTTTTCGTTTGATCTTCAGAACCTGCCCGGTCTGCAGCTTTGAGCCGGTCATCTGGTTCAGCTTCATAATGTCCTCATGACTGATCCCGGGATATTTCTGAGCGATCGTCCAAAGATTATCCCCTGACCGCACGGTATATAAAATGAACTGGTCTTTAGTGCCGGCTGATACCGCTTGAGTAACCTGTTCTTCAGCCTGACCGGTACCATTTTCTTTTCCAACCCTCGACTGCTTCTTAGCAAAGGTCAGTCCGTTAATGTCCCGAAAATCCTCAGCTTTCGATTTGGGAACATAAACAGTTAAGGATTGGCCCGAGCGCAAACTATTGCTTGCCAAACCATTCCAGTCCTTAATAGCATTGATTCCGACCTCGTACCACGAAGATATAAAGCCAAGATTATCCCCTGACTTCACCGTATAGGTTAACGCAACATCATCACCGGAAGGCTCCACCGGTTTTGATTTTGGTTTTGATTTTGATTTAACCGAACGGATTGGTTCCTTATCCATATTATTTTTAGCCAGATAAACATTCTGTTTAAAGTTCAGAATGGAATCCTGGAGGGTGATAAAGGAACAGATTTTATCATCTGGCAAACGCAAAGCATAAGGTCCGCCGGCAGCCGGAAGAATCTTCCTCCGGTATTTCGGATTCAGCATCTGCATGGTGGCCATATCCACTCCCAATACTTCCGATGCTTGCCCCAGATGCAGTTCATGGCAAACCAAGACGGTATCTGAATTGATGGGCATTTCAGGTTTAACTGCAAAAAAACCATGATCTTGTGAATAATTCATGATATAGGCTGCAGCGATGAAGGCAGGTACAAATCCACGGGTTTCGGTTGGCAGATAATAAAACACATCCCAATAATTTTTCTTCCCTCCAGCTCGCTGAATGGCCTTTTTCATATTACCCGGACCGCAGTTATAGGCTGCGATCACCATGTGCCAGTCGCCAAATATAGAATACAACTCTTTCAGGTAAGCGCACGCAACCTCAGTGGATCTCTCCGGGTCGAGCCTTTCGTCAATGAACGAATTCACATTCAGCTTATACAGTTTTGCCGTTCCCAGCATAAACTGCCACATCCCCTGGGCGCCAACCCGCGATCTGGCTACCGGATTAAGTGCCGATTCAATAATCGGAAGATATTTAAGTTCGAGGGGAAGGCCGCAAGCATCCAGTTTCGACTCGATCATCGGGAAGTAGTAATCCGAAAGTCCAAGCATGATCGATACCTGCTTTCGGCGGCTTTTCGTATAAAGATCCAGATAACTCCTCACCTGTTTATTGTATGTCAGCTCTATGGCTGAAGGAATGCCTGCCAATCTTTTGATGAAAACTGAATCCGGGAGATCCGGTATATTATTGTCCTTTCTGAAGGCAAGTGCTGTATCCTGATAAAACCGGACCGGCAGGCGATTATTCTGCCAGGCCAGGTAAAGGCTGTCGAGGCGTTGCAGATATTGCTGATAAACCGGATCCTTTGCAGGATTCACCGAATCAATGGTCACCAGATTGGTAGTTTGCTGTCCCATCAACAGGGTCGACCAGCCTAACAGGATGACAGAAAGGGTATTGCGAAAAATCTTTCGTACATTCATGCTCATTTGTTATTAATTATAAAACTCAATCCCACGCCCGGTTTCATCCGGCTAACCCAAAGGGCTCTCGGCCGGATACGCAGGCTAAGGTCTTCACTCACATCCCAATTGAAAAAATGGGCATCAACATTCGCATCAATAATAGTCAATCCATGCCAAGCAAGCAAGGCCAGGAACGATATATCTCTGAAACGGCGGTAACTATCAATGTCGGCCAACAACTCTGCGGCTGACTTATTACTCTGACTTACTGTTGATTCCATAGTATCAGTAAGTGCCAGGTAATTTTTTTTGGAATCTTTGTAGTTTTTCTGATTGGTGACCAATGCAAAGCTGGCAGCAACATATCCCACATAAACAATCGGAATTTTCCAGTATTTCCTGTTAAAAGCCTGTCCAGCACCGGGTATCGTTGCGGCTAATATAGTTGCCTTGGTTGCCGAATGAATTGTTGTAGCTGTTTTAAGACCGGTTGCAATGGAGTCACCACTATTCTGCGCAGGTGCAAAATCAGCCAGGCCAGGCGTCAGGATCAGAAATACTGACAACGCCAGCCATTTAATAATGTTTCTTACAAACCCCAAAATTCAACTTTACTCTTTTATTTGATCCAGTTTGCCCAGAATCTTTTCAAGTTCCTCATCAGAATTAAACGTGAGGATGATCTTCCCTTTTCCTTTACTGTTCCGTTTAAACTGGACACCAACCTGGAAGTAACGTTTCAATTGATCTTGTAATTGCCCATGCTCCCCCGGAACCTCTCCTTTTTCTTTAATTACCGGCTTACGTTCGGCTTGAATGTGCCGGACCAGCTCCTCTATCTTTCTAACAGACAGATTGTTATCAAGAATTTTTTGATAAATAACCAATTGCACAGCCGGATCTTCAATATTGATCAGTGTCCGTGCATGGCCCATCGAAAGTTTCGATGTTCTGAGCCCAAGCTGAATCTCAGCTGGTAATTTCAGCAACCGGAGATAATTGGAGATGGTCGACCGTTTCTTTCCCACACGGTCGCTCATGTTTTCCTGGGTAAGTTTGCATTCATCGATCAAACGTTGATAGGATATGGCTACCTCGATGGGGTCAAGATCCTCGCGCTGAATATTCTCAACCAATGCCAGCTCGAGCATCGACTGGTCATCAGCTGTTCTGATGTATGCCGGAATCCGGCTAAGTCCGGCTATCACCGCAGCTTTTAATCGGCGTTCTCCGGCTATAAGCTGATATTTTTTATCAGCCAGTTTCCTGACGGTAATGGGCTGAATGATGCCGAACTGCCGTATCGATGCAGCCATTTCCTCCAGCGCTTCCTGGTCAAAATGCGACCTGGGCTGGAAAGGATTGGTTTCGATCAGGCTGATCTCAATTTCATTTATTGAGGCTTCAGGTTTCAGGTTAGCGTCCACCATCAGGGTGCTAAGCCCTCTTCCTAAAACACTTCTTTTCTCAGTCATCCTTCTGTTACTTGGTTAATCAATCACTTTTTCGGTATCCCTGATCTGAGTCAATCCGTTTTTTTGCAGCAACTCGCGGGCCAGGCTGAGGTGATTCAATGATCCTTTTGAGTTGGCATCATACATCACCACCGGTTTTCCATAACTTGGTGCCTCACCAAGTTTGATGTTCCTGCTGATAATAGTATTGAAAACCATCGATTGAAAATGCTTGGTCACTTCTTCATAAACCTGATTCGACAGCCTGAGCCGGCTATCATACATGGTGAGCAGAAATCCTTCAATCTCCAGTTCGGGATTTAGCCTGCTCTGAATAATTTTGATCGTATTCAGAAGCTTTCCGAGCCCTTCGAGCGCAAAATACTCGCACTGAACAGGAATGATGACCGAGTTGGCTGCAGTCAAAGCATTGACGGTTAATAATCCTAAGGAAGGTGAGCAATCAATCAGAACAAAATGATAATCATTTTTAACCTGATCGATAACCCTTGCCATCAGTTTCTCGCGGTTTGGCAGGTTGAGAATTTCAATTTCGGCCCCTACCAGATCGATATTTGAAGGAAGGATATCAAATCCCGGAACCTCTGTGTTCAGAATGATATTTTTCGGATTGACATCATCAACCAGACATTCATACAGGCTGGTTTTGATGTTCCTGACATCGAAGCCGGCACCGGAAGTTGCATTGGCCTGCGGATCAGCATCTACGAGCAACACCCGGTATTCCAGGACCGCTAAGCTCGCTGCCAGATTGATCGCAGTGGTTGTTTTTCCCACTCCGCCTTTCTGGTTAGCTATCGAAATTACTTTACCCATGAGCATTTTTTTGGCGGCGTAAAAATAGTGATAATACCGATAACATCCGGCTGCAACGGTCAATTCTGTTCCTGTATCCGGATATCCTTAACCATCAATTGCATACTGGTTGCACCCCGGAAAGTGTTCTCCTCCACGGTAAAAGCGATATCAAAAGGTGTACCCTTATGTATCTCATTAAACATATGCCCCATATTAAAAGCGATCCCTTCAAAATCGGACTGATTCCCCTTGATTGAGGTTATGCTTAGTTTCAAATGCTCCCACGATCTTCCCACCTGTCGGCTTTTGCTGGTATCCCTGAGGTTCCGGCAGACAAACATCGGCGAATTGTTATCCGGGCCAAAAGGTTCAAACTGCCTCAATATCCTGAAGAATTTAGGAGTAATATCATCCAGGTCGATTTCGGCATCGATCACTACCTGGGGAATGAGTTGTTCGCCGGTAATGGTAGAAGACACGAACTCCTCAAAGCGTTGGGTAAACAGCTCGACATTCTCCAACGGCATGCTCAGTCCAGCTGCATATTTATGCCCGCCAAAACTTTCGAGAAGATCGGAACAGGCACTAATAGCCTGGTAGAGATCATAATTATCAACAGATCTGGCAGATCCGGTGGCCATTCCGCTCGAGCGGGTCAGGATCACCGTAGGCCGGTAATAAAAATCGATCAGCCTGGAAGCGACGATTCCAACAACCCCCTTGTGCCATTCCGGATGATACAGAACGGTGGTTTTCCTGGTTTTCATATCGTCCATACCTTCGACCATTTTCCGGGCCAGATCGGTAATCTCAACATCAATATTCTTCCGGTAATCGTTATAGGAATCCACTTTCCCGCCAAGTTCCATCGCATCTTTTTCATCTTTGGCAATCAAAAGCTCCACAGCACTTTCTCCGGAAGATATCCTGCCGGCAGCATTGATCCGGGGACCTATCTTGAATACAATATCCGAAACGGTTATCTGCCTGTCATCACAATTGCTTATCGTGATTAAGGCCTTCAATCCCGGCACCGGGTTTTCATTCAGCTTCTTTAAACCATGATAGGCCAATATCCTGTTCTCCCCGATCATCGGAACAAGATCTGCGGCAATACTGACGCAAACCAGATCAAGATATTTAGCAATATGCGAAAAAGGGATGGCGTTCCGTAAACAAAAAGCCTGCAATAATTTGAATCCCACCCCGCAACCCGACAACTCCTTGCACGGATAAGCGCAACCAGGTTGTTTTGGATCCAGAATAGCCACTGCAACAGGCAATTCAAGATCGGGAAGATGATGGTCACAAATAATAAATTCGATTCCCTTGCGCCTGGCATAATCCATTTTATCGATGGCCTTTATCCCGCAATCCAGTGCGATAACCAGGGTGAACCCTTCCTGTGCCGCATACTCGATTCCCGGATAGGAAATTCCATACCCTTCGGAATAGCGATCGGGTATATAATATCCCAGGCGATCAAGCCTTTTGCGCAGAAATGAATAAATCAGTGCAACCGAAGTAGTACCATCAACATCATAATCGCCATAGATCAAAACCTTTTCCTGTTTTTCAATGGCCTCGTTCAGGCGCTGAACTGCCTTATCCATATCCTTCATCAGGAAGGGATTATGCAATCCTTCGAGTTGCGGCCTGAAAAAATGCCTGGCCTCCTCAAAATCCTTTATCCCCCGCTGAACCAACAATGAGGCTAAACTTCTGCCGATTACGAGCTGATTGGATAAACTCTCGACGAAAACAGGCTCAGGTTCAGGAAGTATATTCCAAAGTTTATTCATCAGGTTTTGCGATAGGGAAAAAAATAAAAATAAGCAAATTTCCCATGTTTGTTATAACTCCGATGAAAAGTATCTTTGCAAAAAAATAAAACACCCGTTATGCCGGAACTTAGCGAACAGGAACAAATTAGAAGACAGTCTCTTCAGGAAATCAGGAACATGGGTATCAATCCATACCCGGCTGCAAAATACTCAGTTACTGCCAATGCCGCCGATACCCTCGCGCATTTTGATGAGAAGCCTGAAGCTTATCAGGGAGTCTGCTATGCCGGCAGAATCATGTCACGCCGGATCATGGGGAAAGCATCTTTTGGCGAGCTCATGGATTCATCGGGACGGGTCCAGATTTATGTGAACCGTGATGAATTATGCCCGGGGGAAAACAAGGACCTATATAACCTATTCTTTAAACGCTTACTGGATATAGGTGATATTATCGGCGTTGTCGGTGATGTTTTCCGGACCCAGGTCGGAGAGATTACCGTAAAAGTAAAAGAACTCACCCTGTTGGCTAAAACCGTGAGGCCCCTGCCGGTGGTTAAGGAAAAAGACGGAGTTCTGTATGACGCTTTCTCCGATCCGGAACAGCGGTATCGTCAACGGTATCTCGACCTGATTGTCAATCCGTCCGTGAGAGATGTGTTTATCAAGAGGTCGAAAATTATTACCGTGATTCGGGAGTTGTTGGATTCCAGGGGATATTACGAAGTAGAAACCCCTGTATTACAGCCAATTCACGGAGGCGCAGCAGCCCGCCCCTTCGTTACTCACCACAATACCCTGGATACTGAACTCTATCTGCGAATTGCCAATGAACTTTACCTGAAACGCCTGATTGTAGGCGGCTTCGACGGGGTATACGAGTTTTCCAAAGATTTCCGGAACGAAGGAATGGACCGATTCCATAATCCTGAGTTTACCCAGATTGAATTGTATGTCGCCTACATGGATTATTTCTGGATGATGGACCTCGTGGAAGAAATGATTGAGAAGGTGGCAATATCACTTCATGGCTCCACCCAGGTTCAGGTGGGTGAAAATTTGATCGACTTTAAGCGTCCGTGGAAACGGTTTACCATGTTCGGTTCCATTGAGCATTTTACCGGTATCGATGTCAGCCGGATGGACGAGGATCAGCTGGTCGAAACCTGCAAAAAACTGCATATCGATACCGACAAAAGCATGGGAAAAGGCAAGCTTATCGATTCGTTGTTTGGCGAGTGTTGTGAATCCAACCTGATTCAGCCAACCTTCATCATGGACTATCCGGTGGAAATGTCACCATTAGCAAAGAAACACCGCAGCGTGGAAGGCCTCGTGGAACGGTTCGAGTGCATCTGCAACGGCAAAGAAATCTGCAATGCATACTCCGAGTTGAATGACCCGATCGATCAGCGCGAAAGGTTTGAAGAACAGATGCTTCTGGCCAAACGAGGGGATCAGGAAGCCATGGCGCTCGATGAAGATTTTCTGCGGGCAATGGAATTCGGGATGCCCCCAACTTCTGGTCTGGGTATAGGTATTGACCGGTTGGCCATGATTATGACCAACTCACCTTCCATTCAAGATGTTATACTGTTCCCGCAGATGAGGCCCGAAAAAGGCACCGTAAAAACCGAAAAATAAACGACCTCCCAAAATAGCTGAACACATGTCAAAAATTAACGTCGATCTCGAATTTGCATCGGATTTCCTTCCCAAACAGGCACTTCAGCTTTGGGCAACTGATATTTCATTGGCAAATTCCATGCTGACGAAAAAATGGGGTAAGGGTCACGATTTCCTGGGATGGCTCAACTTGCCGGAAAAATCGATACAGCAGTTGCCTGATATTCTTTCTATTGCCCGAGACTTTTCGGGTGAATTGGATGCCGTGGTGATCATCGGCATCGGTGGATCCTATCTGGGTGCCCGTGCAGCCATAGATTCCCTTACCAGCCCGCTTGGCATTCACCGGCCCGGGCCGGAGATCCTTTATGCCGGACATCATTTGGTTGGAAAATATTATATTGATCTTCTGGAATATCTGAAAGATAAACGATGGGGAATCGTTGTGGTCTCAAAATCCGGAACCACCACCGAGCCGGCAATCGCCTTCAGAATTCTCAAAAATGCCCTGGAAAACCAGGTTGGCCAGGCTGCAGCTTCCCGCAGAATCATTGCCATCACGGATGAGAAAAAAGGTGCCCTGCGAAAACTTTCAACCCAGTTGGGCTACAAAACTTTTATTATACCGGATGATGTGGGCGGCCGCTATTCGGTTCTCAGTCCGGTCGGACTGGTTCCGATCGCCATAGCAGGATTTTCTGTCGGAGCGATGCTCGAAGGTGCCCGCGAGATGATGAAGGCATCGGAAAATGATATGAGCCTTGCTACCGACCCCGTAGCCCGCTATGCCGCGGCCCGGAATGCATTCTACAACCAAGGCAAAAGAATCGAGATTCTCTGCAGCTTCCATCCTGAACTCCATTATATTGCTGAATGGTGGAAACAACTGTTCGGTGAAAGCGAAGGCAAGGAAGGCAAAGGAATTTTTCCGGCCGTTGCCGAGTATACCACCGACCTCCATTCGATGGGTCAATATATGCAGGAAGGACCGAGAAAACTCTTTGAAACTATTCTGATTCCGAAAGAAGCTCAGGCCGATCTGCAGATTCCGGAAGATCCTCAGGATCTCGACGGATTGAATTTCCTGGCTGGTCAGGAATTATCATATGTGAATGAGGCCGCCTGCAATGGCACTGCCCTGGCACATCTGGCTGGCGGAGTCCCGGTTATCCGGATCCTTTTCGATCGCATCGATGAAAATAATCTTGGAAGCCTTTTCTACTTCTTTGAAAAAAGTTGTGCGATAAGTGGTTATCAATTGAACGTCAACCCGTTCGATCAACCCGGAGTGGAATTGTACAAAAATAATATGTTTCGCCTGCTGAAAAAGCCCGGTTATTGATTCGCCTGCTGAAGCATCCAGATTGCATCTCTGCTGACCTGCTCATCCACTGAAATTTTATTGATAAGAGCCTTTTCACGGATCTGCTTCATCCATGCCGGATCTTTCAGGATATTCATCCTGTAATAGCCCACATCATGCGGAATTTTCCCCGCCTGATCAGCTTGCCAGAACAGGTAATCAGCATTGCCTGCCAGTTTATCCTGCATCGGAACTCCCGAATAATCTGCCTGTTTCTGAATATCATCAAACCAGATATAATTCCCTATGATGCCGCGAATAAAATCATACCGGTATTCCCTGCCGGCAGCCGGATAATAATGACGGTATAAAACGTCGGTAAAATCCCAGTCGAACCGGTGATAAAACCGCTCGGTAACCATAATCAGAATCAGGTCCATTCCTTCAACCGTTTGCGGTATGTTCAATGAACCGGTATCCTTCGGAGCCGACCAGCTATCCGGATAAATGCTTTGGTTGTAATACCAGAAGGCTTCATTGGCAAAAGCCCGGGCCGGAATTTTGGCATTGAGTACATTAAAGAAATAACTGTCGGATATCACCAGTACCCTGGGCTTTCGAACCGAATCTTTGTTAGCCAGATGATAAACCGGATAGCCCATTTTCGGATGCTTCGGTGCCTTCATCAGGTTCATGATATCTGCCAGGTCACCATCGGTATCCCGCAGGCTATCTGTCATTTCCACCCGATCGATCACCAGGTCGGGAACCGGAAGGTGAAGAGCTCCGTTGATAAATCCAAGAAGAGTGTCAGCAGCCAGTACCATGCCGCCCATTGACCAGTGAATACCCCCTTTCGGAAACAGAGGATAAGAAGCTGAACTCTTTTTATCCCTGTAAAACCGGTTGAGATCGAGTAAGGGAATCCCTTTCTGGCCGGATTCTCTTAGAATAGCCTGATAATTAGTGTGATCTGATGTAAACCAGGTGAACCGTAACGGGATATTTTCAGGAAGGTAAGAAGCTTTCCCCGGTTCCAGAACAATGGCCACCTTTACGCCCAACTTTGCAAGTGTATCTGTAACCTGTTTCAGGCGGTTAAACTTCTGATCCCAGTAATAATCGCCCAGATAATCGCGGCCGGTATAAGACCGGATATAGTCAGATTCAAAAAGGTACCGGTGCTTTCCGACCACCACCCCGGAAGCATTGGCTTTATTGTAAAAGGTATATTCAATCTGGTTTTTCAGCCTGATCAAAACTGGACGGAACCCTATGTGCTCCTCTGTGGCACGGGTGTATTGAACCTGAAATTCGTCAGTAAACCAGGTTTTTATGCTGAATCGGGGATAAACGGAAGTATCCGCCTGGCCGCGAAGGTTTTTCACCCTTAACAGGCCGGTGCTCTGCTGGATCACCGGAACAAGCAGGATGAGCAGCAGGAGAATGAATATCGCCGTTTTCAGTTTCTGGTTCATCATTTAAAACCGGAAATAAATAAATGGATTAAAGCCAGAAGTCGTTATGGAAGCCATACTATAAACCAGCAGGATAATTGCAATCAAGCCGCCAACCCATGTTTTCCGGGTAGAATAGGGAACTTTTAACTGTTTCTCCTGCCAGCCCTCAATTCCGTGGATAATGCCATAAAAACCAAAGAAAGCCCCGACCAGCAGGATAACCCAGAACTGTACATCAAATCTCCAGGCTGGAAACCCTCCATCAAAGGAGAACATCTTTTTAAGATATAAACCAGCCTGATGCAGGTCTGTGGCCCGGAAAAGCACCCACCCTATCAGAGTAATCAGGTAAGTAAGGATGACTGATGGAATTTTTCCGATTTTTTCGGTAACCCGGATCAGAAAAAGCCGGTCGAGAACCAGGAACAAACCATGAAATCCACCCCACAACACAAAATTCCAGGCAGCCCCGTGCCACAATCCCGATATCAGAAATACCACCCACAGATTAAAAAAGAGCCTGGCCTTGGTTTTTACCCGGCTCCCGCCGAGCGGAATGTAAAGGTAATCCTTCATCCAACGGCCCAGTGTCATGTGCCATCGCCGCCAGAATTCCGTAATATTCCGGGATATATATGGATTATTGAAGTTCTCGGGAAAAGTAAACCCGATCATCTTCGCAATTCCGATAGCCATATCTGAATATCCCGAAAAATCATAATAGATCTGAAATGAATAGGCGACAATCCCGATCCAGGCAGTCGGGGTAGTGATATTTAGCGGACCGAGTGCGAAAATCCGATCCACCTCGGCACCCAGGACATTAGCAATCAGCACCTTTTTTGCCAGCCCGATGATAAACCGGAACATCCCCAGTAAACGGTTATCGGTTGTTTCAGAAGCCCTTCGGTTAAGAATCTGATCGGCGATTTCATGATACCGGACGATCGGACCTGCAATCAATTTGGGGAATAAAATAATATAAAGCTGGTAATCCCAAAACTTGGTGAGAGGTGCCTGCACACGCCGGTAAACATCCACTACATAAGTAACCGTCTCAAAAGTATAGAAAGATATTCCGATAGGCAGGACCAGTTTTGTCCAGAGTATACCATTGATTCCGAAAGCCTTGAGCAGTACATCAAAATTCTCAATAAAGAAATTAGAGTATTTGAAATAGAAGAGAAGTCCGAGATTGACCGAAACCGACAGTGTCAGCAACAGCCGGCGATGGAGCTTACTTTTGGATGCGGCCATCCATTTGACCAGGTGGAAATCGAGGAAGGTGGTACCCAGTATCACAAAAATGAACTTCGGGGCACCCCAGCTATAAAAGAAAATGCTGGCGAAAAGAGCCAGCCAGTTCCTGTATTTATTGGGAATAAGGAAATAGGACAAAAGAAAAACCGGTAAGAACCAAATCAGAAACAAACTGCTGCTGAATACCATATTCTTACCAGTTTACCCGAAGGCTTATTTATTTGATGTGCGTTTTAACAAAATCTCTCAATACTCCTGTCAGATCCGGTAATCCAATCTCCTGCAGATCATAGAAAACCCTGGTATTAGGCTTTTTGATCCGAATGATCCGGTTGAGACCAATCGGGGTGCCTATAATCACTGAATCACAATCGGTATTATTGATGGTAGCTTCCAGATCTTTAAGCTGCTGCTTACCATAACCCATCGCCGGCAGCAATTTGCCGATGTTCGGATATATTTTAAATGTTTCAGACAATTTACCAACCGTGAAAGGCCGTGGATCCACCTCTTCAGCTGCACCGAATTTGCGTGCGGCAACCACTCCGGCGCCAATTTTCATTTCACCATGGGTAAGAGTGGGGCCATCTTCGACAACCAGAACACGCTTGCCCCGGATTAGCGAAGGATCATCCACCCGGATCGGGGACGCTCCGTCAACCACGATAGCTTTCGGGTTTACGGAAGCAATATTTTCACGAACTTTCTGAACATCCTCCGGACGAGCGGTATCAATCTTATTGATAATCACCACGTCGGCTAATCTCAGGTTAACCTCACCAGGGTAATACGATAATTCATGCCCGGGGCGATGTGGGTCAACAACGGTAATCGTAAGGTCAGGCTTATAAAAAGAGAAATCATTATTACCGCCATCCCATACAACCACATCGCATCCTTTTGGATCTTTTTCGGCTTCGCGCAGAATAGCCTCATAATCAACACCTGCATAAATAACATTTCCGCGTACTATATGCGGTTCATATTCTTCCATCTCCTCAACCGTACATTTGTGTTTTTCCAGATCAGCAAGTTCGGCATAACGCTGAACTTTTTGGGCTACCAGGTCGCCATAAGGCATCGGATGACGAACTGCTACCACATTCAACCCCATTCCCATCAGAATTTCGATAACCTTTCTCGAGGTCTGGCTCTTGCCGCAGCCCGTACGCGATGCCACTATGGCAATAACGGGCTTCGTACTTTTTATCATAGTGCCTTTTGGCCCCAGCAATGCAAAGTTAGCTCCACAGGCATTTACCAGTGCGCTGACTGCCATCACCCGTTGGTAAGGCACGTCGCTGTAAGAGAATACACAACTGTCCACATCATATTTCGCGATCAGCGCCGGAAGCTCTTCCTGGGTAAAAATCGGAATCCCATCAGGATATAATTTACCGGCAAGTTCAGCCGGGTATTTACGACTATCAATATCCGGAATCTGGGCAGCAGTAAACGCCACTACCTCATACTCCGACTGATCCCTGTAATAAGTGTTGAAATTGTGAAAATCGCGACCGGCAGCACCGATAATTATGATTCTTTTCCTGGACATAAAGCCTCCTTAATCTTAATTTTAGCAATATTTTTTATGCCGTAAATATATAAGTTTCGGGCTAACCGAATCATGATATCTATCTGAGTTCAGGAAACTATCTGATATCGATCGGTATCCAGCCTTAAAAAGATAAACAGCATCAGGGTAAATGCCCAAAGGGATGATCCCCCGTAACTAAAAAAGGGCAAAGGTATCCCGATAACCGGAACGATCCCGATAGTCATGCCGATATTAATGGCAAAATGGAAGAAAAGGATTGAGGCTACGCCGTAACCATAAACCCTTGAGAAGGTAGATCTTTGCCTTTCTGCTAATGCGATTAACCGGATGATCAACCCCGAAAACATACTCAAAATGAGCAGGCTGCCAATAAATCCCCACTCTTCACCCACGGTACAAAAGATAAAATCGGTGCTCTGCTCCGGGACAAACTTGAAGCGGGTTTGCGTTCCCTGCAGGAAGCCTTTTCCCAAAAAACCGCCTGAACCGATGGCAATCTTCGACTGGTTCAGGTTATACCCTGCTCCAAGTGGATCGCTTTCGAGCCCAAGGATATTATTGATACGTGACTGCTGATGCGCCTGGAGGATTTCATGAAATACAAAGTCGACCGAGAAGATGAAAATTATAGCCCCCATCCAGGTAAACAGGATCAGAAGCAATGGGTTATGTTTTTTACGGAGAATGATCATCAGCCAGATCATGAAAGCAATGACTGAAGCGATAAAGAACAGGCGGGCCACTGACCATTCCTGTCCGAGGTACCGGGAAGCCAGAATCGCCAGTCCGAATAGGGCGCCGAGCATAAGGGTTCCTGCATAAAAGAACTTCAGGTTCCGCTGATAAAGCCAGGTAATCATAAGTGCGATTACACTAAGGACGGGCAGGAGAACCGGCAAGGGAACCAGCATGGTAAGAACAAACAATAGAATGGCCAGTCCGGCAACAAACAGCACCACCCAGGAGAGTCCTTCCCGGTAAAGAACCAGTACAAACACCAGAAAAACCAGTGCAGTTCCGGTATCTTTTTGAAGGAGAATCAGGATGATTGGAATTACCAGGAGAGCCCCTGCAATGATAAGGTTCTTCACTTTATGGATCTGGAAATTATATCGCGACAACACCTTGGCTAATGCCAGGGCCGTAGCAAACTTCACGAATTCAGCTGGTTGCAGACTGAACGAACCGATAAAGATCCAGGCTCTGGCACCGTTCACTTCCTTCCCGATTAATATGGTAATTGGCAGAATCAACAGCATCAGACCGTAAATCGGAAAAGAGAAAAAGCTCCAAACCTTTCCGTCAATGGCCAGGGTTAGAACGGCAATCGCCAGGGCGGTAAGGATGTAATAAAATTGTTTGCTGTACCGCTGGGTAAAATCAAATATTGAACCTGTGGTTCCTTCATTCTGTGTCGCCGCAAAAATATTCATCCAGCCAAACAATACCATTGCCAGGAAGAGGATGATCGTGAGCCAATCCAATCGCGCGATGAAATTTGTTCTTGGGTTTGCCATCAGAATTGCTGGTATTCTAAAATTATCCGTTCCTTTTCCGTTTGGGTGATAGTCCCGTTTAGATATTTTTCAATCATCAGACTGGCTATGGTTGCCGCATACACACCACCCGCTCCTGAATTTTCAACATAGGCAACAATGGCAATACGAGGCCTCTCTTTAGGTGCAAATGCAACAAAACCGGAATGGTCCTTTTTCCCGCCTGAATTCTGCACCGTGCCGGTTTTACCGCACACCGTTACACCAGGTACCTGGGCCCGCGATCCGGTTCCACCAGGCTCATAAACAACACCCTGCATACCATCCGATATGATTTCAAAATACTTGGGATCTATGGCGGTATGCACCGGTTCCCTGAATTTCTGCGGGATGGTATCAATTCCTTCGATGGCCTTAACGAAGTGGGGCACATAATAAAACCCGCGATTCGCAATAATGGCGGCCAGGTTTGCGATTTGTATCGGCACAGTTTCCACTTCGCCCTGACCGATAGAATTGGAATAGATTGTGCTGAATGCCCACCGGTTAGCGCCATACCACTTATCATAATAGGCCACATCAGGAACCAGGCCAGGCTTGATGCCCGGCAAATCCGAAGGCAGAACCTGGCCCAACCCAAATGAATAAACCATCTGGTACCAGGATTTCAATCCGATCTGGCTATCCTGGAACTGGCTGGTGCTTTTCCCTTGAAGGATGATCCGGCGGAAAACATTGTAAAAATAAGGGTTGCAGGAATAACGGATCCCTTCACGCAACCCGTGCGCATTTGGATGATTATGACACCCGATAATACTTTTGTTGCAATCCACACTATAGAATTCATCGATAACTCCCAGCTGTAAAGCGACCAGTGCCTGCACGGCCTTGAATATGGAACCCGGAGAATATCGCGACATGGTAGCCCGGTTGAAAAGCGGGTTCAAACTGTCATTCATCAGCTTCTCAAAATTCTTTCCGCGGATACGGCCGACCAGTTCATTAGGATCGTAAGCAGGACTCGAAATCATGGCCAGGATTTCACCTGTCGCCGGTTCGATGGCTACAATACTGCCTCTTTTATGGGCGAGTAACTTCTCCCCATACTCCTGCAGGCCGGCATCAAGGGAAGTTGTGAGCTTTCTGCCGGGTTCCGGAATCGTGTCATACTGGCCATTCTCGAAATTACCCTGAAGCCGGTTATGCACATCCACCAGCATAAAACGGATTCCTTTCCGGCCTCTCAGGTAAGGCTCATATTCCTCCTCCAACCCTGATATGCCAATGTAATCTCCACTCTGGTAATAGACATCGGAATTGATATCCCCCTGATTTACTTCGCCCACATATCCGAGAACATGCGGGGCAATAGGTTGCGGATACTTGCGCTGTGTGCGGATCTGAATCGAGAATCCCGGATACTTAAATAACTTTTCGTTTAGCGAAGCGATTTGTTCGGGACTGATCTGGCGTACCACAGCCGATTGGCGGTATCTTGAATATTCACGTGCCTTTTTTACTGATTCGCGGAACTCAGCAAGGTCTACACTCAGAATTCTGCATAACTCCAGCGTATCAAAGGCTTTTACCTGCTGCGGCAGCATGAGCAAATCATAAACCGCTTCATTATAGACCATTACCTTTCCATACCGGTCGAAGATCATGCCCCTGTCGGGATATTCCACTACCCGCAGCCGTGAGTTGTTATTCGACGAGAGCTGGTAAGATTTATCAATAACCTGGATATAGAATAGCCGGAGCATAAAAAGGACCGCAACGACAAGTACAATCCCGCCGATCACATATTTCCGGTTAGAATTCGGATTCTGCATATTGAATTATCGGGAAATCCTGAAACGGATTCCTTCCCAGAAGAGAATAATAATCAAGGTAAAGATCCCGCTCATGATTACCCGCAGCAAAGTTCTGAGAAAATCCCTCAAAGAAAGATCCTCCAGAAAAAAGAGCACAAAATGGTGAATCCCAATCATGATCAGGGCATATGACAGGAACCAGAGGATTCCATAATTTTTCGAATCCGGATAGGTCCCTGGTTCATATTCATCACGCGGATTGATCCATCGCAGAACTGAAGGCCGCATAAAAGCTATCAGCAAAGTTGCAGCAGTATGAGTTCCAAGGGATGACCCATTTCCGGCAATCCCCTGAGGAAAGACATCGACGCCCAATCCCAGGAAAAAAGCCGAGAGCAGTAAAACCCAGCCCGGGGTATCAAAAGGAAGAACCAGGATATACCATATATAAAAGTAAGGATTGATATAACCGCTGAATTGAACATTATTCAGAATCAGCACCTGGAAAAAGATCACCAGGAAGAATCGGAATACATATCGGTTTAATTGATCAATCATAGGTCTGTAACTCCAGCTTTTCCTGCTCAACTTTGTTGAAATTCCTGATCACATAAACCCTGGTCAGTTTTTTAAAGTCCTGACTCAATAACACCTTGAGTTCCTTAAAACTACCTGCCGGTGTTCGATCCACCTGTATAACGCTTCCCACTTTTTCACCTTCCGGAAAGATTGTCGTTAATCCGCTGGTGATTATGGCATCTCCCTCATAAACAGGTGCATGTCCCGGTATTTCGGTAACAATTGCCTCCTGATACGAATGCCCCGGCCAGCTAAGTGTTCCGAAATAGTTGTTACTCGCCAGTTTGACGCTCCCCTTAAATTTGGAATTCAAAACCGATATAACCGTTGAGAAATTGGCGGATACATTGCGCACAATGCCTACAATTCCATCGGGTCCGACCACACCCATATCCTGCCTTACGCCCTGGGAATAACCCACATTCAGTGTGATATAGTTGTTTTGCTTATTAATCGAGTTATTGACTACCTGAGCCGGAATATAATTAAATACATATCCTGGTTGAGAGAAGGTGGTAATTGAGTCGCGGCCGGAAGACTTAAACGGCCGTTGGGCCAGCTCATTCCTCAAACGTGCGTTTTCGGTAACCAGGATGGAGTTTTCATCGGTAAGATGAAAAAACCGGATAAAGTGATTGGTCTGAGTATAAAAGAATCCGTTAACGTCCTCCGACAATTGAAAAAACCTCGCATGCGGTAAAGGATTCCTTTGAAAAACCAGGGTAAGAGCAATGACCTCCAGGATTACGAAAATAATCTGGAAACTAAACCGGATTATGAGTCGAAGGAGATTTTGCATTGTTCATCCTGCTATCTCATCAGGAACGGGAAACGGGTTATGTTCTTCAGCGCCATACCAGTACCGCGGGCAACACAATGGAGCGGATCGTCGGCCACCCGGAACGAAATATTCATCTTATCCGACAGCCGTTTGTCGAGGCCTTTCAGCAAGGCACCACCTCCAACAAGGTAAACCCCGTTGTTAACGATGTCGGCATACAATTCCGGAGGAGTACGTTCCAATACACTCAGAACAGCTGTT
The DNA here is from genome assembly GCA_007280905.1 of Porphyromonadaceae bacterium. GTDB lineage: Bacteria > Bacteroidota > Bacteroidia > Bacteroidales > UBA12481 > UBA12481. The sequence goes on from QYQM01000109.1 coordinate 50,713, forward strand.
TCTACCTTCGACAATGATTTATCCAGTGCATGGGCCAGCTCACTGTATGAAACAGGAATTTCGATCGGAAGGGCAGTCATCTGGTTAGGTCCGCGAACTACATAATCCTGCGGCGGATTAGCCAGCAATGGAAGAGCGGCTCCGACATTTATCTTGATATCCTCAGCAGTTTTCTCTCCAATTTTGATATTATGCTGATGACGCATATAGCCCTGAATATCAAGCGTAAACTCGTCACCGGCAATACGCATCGATTCATTGCATACGATACCACCCAGGGCTATAACGGCAATCTCGGTAGTACCGCCTCCGATGTCGACAACCATATTACCTTCCGGTGCAAGTACATCGAGACCGATTCCAAGCGCTGCAGCCATCGGTTCATAAATCATGTAAACCTCACGTCCGCCGGCATGCTCTGATGAATCCCTTACAGCACGGATTTCAACCTCGGTGCTGCCGGAAGGAATACTCACGACCATCCGCATCGATTGGGCTCCAAACTTTGATTTTGCGGGGATCATTTTGATCATACCCCTGATCATCAGTTCAGCCGCGTTGAAGTCGGCAATAACACCGTCACGCAAAGGCCTGATTACTCTAATGTTATCGTGTGTCTTTCCGTACATTTGCCGGGCTTTATCGCCAAGTGCAAACAGCTTGCCTGTTGCGACATCGATCGCGACGATGGAAGGCTCGTCCACAACGATTTTGTCATTACATATTATAACCGTGTTGGCCGTTCCCAGGTCAATAGCGATCTCCTGAGTTAAAAAGGAAAATAGACCCATATTTTGTCTCTTTGTTTTTTAGTGTTTAAAATGACGGATTCCGGTAAACACCATAGACAACCCGTGTATATTGCAATAGTCAATTGTATCCTGATCTCTCACCGATCCTCCCGGCTGTATCACCGATCCCACCCCGGCCTGATGAGCAATCTCTACACTGTCGGCAAAGGGGAAGAAAGCATCCGATGCCATCACTGCACCTTTGAGGTCAAAACCAAAACTCTGTGCTTTGGCAATCGCCTGCTTCAGGGCATCAACGCGGGATGTTTGCCCGGTACCGCTGGCCAGCAGCTGCTTATCCTTAACAAGCACAATGGCATTCGACTTGGTATGCTTCACCAGCTTATTTGCAAACAGCAAATCTTCAATCTCCTTTGCCGTAGGATGGGCCTGCGTTACCACCTTCAGATCCTCCGGAACCTCTTTGCGCATATCGCGGTCCTGCATCAGTACCCCGTTCAGCAGGCTTCGAAACTGCACTGTGGTTGTTGACCGGACTGGTTTTCGGATCAAAATAATGCGGTTTTTCTTTTGCTTCAATATGGTAAGAGCCTGCTCAGTATATCCGGGAGCAATAATGATCTCGAAGAACAGTGAATTGATCTCTACGGCAGTGGCCCTATCAATGGGGCTATTGGCAATCAGTATCCCGCCGAAGGCAGATACCGGATCGGCTGCCAGTGCCTTTTTCCAGGCCTCTGTCAATGAACCGGTGGAAGCGATCCCGCAGGCATTATTATGTTTCAGTATTCCGAAAGTCGTTTCATCAAACTCATCAATCAGGGATATAGCTGCATCAGTATCCAGCAAGTTGTTATAGGAAATCTCCTTACCATGGATTTGTTCAAAAACCTGATCAAGGTCCCCGTAAAAGATCCCTTTCTGATGAGGATTCTCGCCATAGCGAAGAGTGTGGCCCGGACCGGCTGCTTTCCTGAAATTCAATGGATGTTCACCTCCAAGATAATTGCTGATAGCGCTGTCATACCCGCTCGACACCGCAAAAGCTGAGGTGGCAAATTCGTAACGGTCAGTAAGCGTGGTCACGCCATTTTTCTCTTTAAGAAGGTTTATCAATTTCGGGTAGTACTCCCGTGACGGAACGATCAACACATCTTCAAAATTCTTTGCAGCGGCACGAATCAGGGAAATCCCTCCAATATCAATCTTTTCAATAATTTCAGGAAGAAGGGCACCTGATGCAACCGTCTGCTCAAATGGATAAAGATCAACAATTACCAGATCGATCTCGGGAATATCCCAGGATTCCAAACTTTCACGATCGGATTCGTTGTTGCGGCGCGCCAAAATACCACCGAAAATTTTGGGATGCAAAGTTTTAACCCTGCCGCCCAGAATGCTTGGATAACCCGTAAGCAATTCTACCCGCTGAACGGGTAAACTCAATGATTCAATGAAATCCGCCGTACCACCTGTACTGATCAGAGAGACGCCCAATTGATGCAATCTGGTGAGAATCTCATCCAGGTTATCTTTGTGGTAAACAGAGATCAGCGCGCAACCTATTTGCTTTTCCTTATCCACACTCATAAAATTTAATTTTGCAAATTTACTAAAAATAGGCACATTAATCACTTATTACCCCACTGCAATGCCTAAAAAAACACTAATCTTGCATTTCATGAAAAGGGGAATCAAAGCTGTAGTGATCTGGGTAAGAATAGTTCGCGAAAGTATCGCATTTGCTGTTCATTCCCTTATCTCCAACAAACTTCGTACAATCTTATCTCTTCTCGGAATCACGATCGGTATCTTTGCCATCGTTTCAGTTTTTACGGTGGTGGACTCACTGGGCAGGACCATTAAGAAAAACATCTCCGAACTGGGCGACAACGTGGTCTACATCCAGAAATGGCCGATGATGTTTGGTCCCGGTTTTCAATGGTGGAAATATTTGCAGCGGCCTGATCCCGAACTCCGGGAAATGGATGAGCTGATGAGCCGTTCGCGGACTATTGAATCTGCCGCATTCACTATTCAGGGTCAACGAACCATCAGCTATAAGAATAACTCCATTCCTGATATATGGATTCTGTCCGTATCCGATGAATATGAAAGAATCCGGTCATTTGAGGTGGATGAAGGCCGGTTTATCTCCCTGTCCGAATTCCGGAGCGGAAAAAACGTTGCGGTTATTGGCCGTAAAATCGCTGATGACCTCTTTCCCGGTGAAAGCCCGATTGGAAAATCCTTTGAGATCTCCTCTGCGAAAGCAACTGTGATTGGCGTATTTAAAAAAGAAGGAGAAGGCATCAATGCAGGCAGTCACGACGAGATAGCCATTGTCCCGCTGAATTACGCGCGCACCCTGATCAATATCCGCAGCTCCAATGTGCGCCCCACATTGATGGTTAAGTCGAAGCCCGGCATCCCTATTGATGAAATGGTGGATGAACTCACCAGTATCATGCGATCCATCCGGAAATTAAAACCGATGCAGGAAGACAACTTTGCATTGAATACTATGTCGATGATATCCAATGCTTTCGATCAACTGCTCGTTACCCTGAATATCGCTGGCTTTATCATCGGAGGATTTGCCATCCTCGTAGGCGGATTCGGTATCGCCAACATCATGTTTGTTTCGGTGAGGGAGCGTACCCGGATTATCGGTATTCAGAAAGCCATCGGGGCCCGCAACGTATTTATTCTCTTCGAATTTCTCTTTGAAGCCGTTTCCCTTTCCCTGATGGGGGGTGCTGTCGGACTTCTCCTAATCTTTATTGGCTCCCTGATTGCCAATTCCATGATGGACTTCAAGATTGTACTGGGATTGAACAACATCGCCATCGGCCTTACCATTTCCGCGGTGATCGGCATCATCGCCGGATTTGCCCCCGCCTGGCGCGCGTCACGACTTAGCCCGGTTGTTGCTATTGCAACGGTGTAGGGACGCATAAATGCGTCCTGGGCGTGGACGCAATTATGCGTCCCTACGGTTTTCGATTACACCCAGCTCCAGAAACTGCTCCACGCTTAGCTGCTCCGCCCTCAACCCACCGTACCCAGTGGTTTCCAGATCGGTTGTCCAAATGGCAGACAGGGCGTTACGCAGGGTTTTACGGCGCTGGTTAAACGCCATCTTTACAATCTTTTTAAAAGTTTCAGGCGAACAGGGCAACCCGATATTCTCTTTGCGGATAAACCGGATCACCCCGGATGTTACTTTTGGCGGAGGCAGAAAAACATGCGGCGAAACACTGAAAAGATATTCGGAATCATAGAAAGCACCCATCAGAACGCTCAGGATACCATATTCCTTATTGCCGGGACCCGAAGTTAGCCGCCGTGCTACTTCATGCTGAAACATCCCGATGATCTCCATAACCTGATCCCGGTATTCCAGGAGGTGAAACAATATCTGAGAGGAGATATTATACGGAAAATTCCCGATTACCGAGATTGGCCCTTCTGTAATCTTCCTCAGATCGAGCCGCAGGAAATCTTCAGAAAGTATGCGGCCGATCAGGCTGGGAAATTTTTCAGATAAGTATTCAACTGATTCATTATCAATCTCTATCACCCAGAGCCTTTCGCCAAATCGCTCCAGCAGGCGCCCCGTAAGCACACCCATTCCCGGGCCCACCTCCAACACAAGCCCGCCATCCGAAGCTCCCAGTCCGTCTGCTATCCGGTGAGCTGTCGGAATATCCGTGAGAAAATGCTGGCCGAGGTATTTTTTGGGTCTGACGCGCTTTGTCATAGTTATCGGTTATCGGTTATCAGCTATCAGTTTTTTCGCCAATGCGCCCCCTCTCCCGTGAGCTTGCGAACACACCCACACGCACATCCACACACACACCCACCTTGGGGGTGAGGTGGATTGTCGGTCGAATTGTTTCCTCTATATTTACAATCCATTAATGCAACACCAACAAAAGTAGCGATTTTGAAAATCAGTAAGATACAGGCGAGCATAATAAAGGCCATATTAGCCGTCGTAGCCTTGGCATACCTAGTTTACCGGCTGGTTACCTTTGAACATTGGGACCAGGCCGGTGAAAGGTTTTCCGAAGCCTTTCGGGGTAACCGGCTCTATTTTCTGGCGCTGGCGGTCTTATTGATTTCCCTGAATTTCTCCTCCGAAGCGATCAAATGGCAACGGCTGGTTAACCGGCTTGAGCCGGTGTCTTTCCTTAAGGCGCTGGCAGGGGTTTTATCGAGCCTCACGATGGCTATTACCACACCTAACCGTATCGGCGACATAATCACCAGGGGCCTGATCCTCAAGCCCGGACATCGGTTGGCAGGCACCGGCCACACCTTTCTCTGCATCCTGGCCCAGATGGTTGTCACTATAACTCTGGGACTTGTTGGCGCCGCTACCTACCTGCCATCAAACGACTACCTGTTACAGGATAAGCATGATTCCTGGATGATAACCCTCTCCATTTCCATCACTACCGGACTGATCCTGATCATCCTGTTTTTCAGTATCGACCGCCTGTCGGGCTTTTTTCAACGCTTCCGGTGGCTCAAGGTTTTCCACCCTTTTCTGCTTGCACTTCAGGGGGTCTCTTTTAAGGATAAATCCTTTTTACTCCTGTTTTCCACGTTAAAATTCCTTACCTATATCACCCAGTTTTACCTGATCCTTCACTTCTTCGGAATACATATACCCCCATTTAACGGCCTTTCTGCAGTTTCCCTGATCTACCTTATCCTGCATTTTGTTCCGGTGCCAACAGTTGGCGACCTGGGTGTGAGAGGTTCAGTGGCCATTCTGATTCTGGGACCCTATACTTCCGATGTTCCTGCCATTGTATTTACCACTTTCATCATCTGGATCATTAATATTATGATCCCTGCGATGATCGGGTTGGTGCTTCTAAAGAAAATCCGCCTGGAAACAGTGGAAGCGGGAGCAAGCGCGGTTTCAAAACAATAATTTTGATGGTATGTCCGTCTATTTCACGATCCAGGCTCTCATTTTTCTTACACTCTATTTCTTTTTGATCTTCGCCTTCTTTATCGGCTGGCTCCGGACCAAAAGGGTTAAGCCGGATCAGAAACCTCCGGCAATCCGTGTGAGCATCCTGATCCCCTGCAGGAATGAAGCAGAAAACATCCCGGAACTTGCTGCCCTGCTCAATCAACAGGATTATCCGGATGAACTCTTAGAAATTATCTGGATTGATGACCATTCCACCGACGGAACCGATGTAATTCTTGATCAATGCATCCAAAACCAAAACAACAATCAACTGGTTAAACTTACCGGGAAGCCCTACGGGAAAAAAGCCGCTTTGAAGGCCGGGATGGAATTAGCTTCCGGCGAACTGATCCTGCTTACCGATGCCGATAGCCGTCCCGGAACCCGGTGGGTGCATACGATGGCAAAGTTTTTTGAAGATACCGGCCACGACCTGATCCTCGGTCCCGTTGTACTCGATCCGGCCCATACCGGGTTAGATCAGATCCAGAAGCTCGAATACCTGAGCCTCGTTGCCTCTTCGGTGGGTGCTGCCGGTATCGGACGGCCCATCATGGCCCAGGGACCGAATATCGGAGTCAAAGCGTCCGATTACCTGACAATTGTGAATGATCTCGATGGCCGCTTTGCCTCGGGCGACGATGTGTTTCTACTCCAGGCAATGAAGAAGATACCAGGTAAAAGAATTGGTTATTTACTGAACCCTGATGCGATCGTGCGATCAAAACCGGCAAAATCCCTTACGGATTTCATGCATCAGCGGCAACGCTGGGCCTCCAAAGCAACGGGGTACAAGGATCCGCTTATGATTCTGACAACCATGTTGATATTTCTAGTTAATATCGAAATTCTAGCAGCCCTGGTATTTGGGCTGTTTGGATCGGTTCCGATGATCCTTGTCCTTATCTTACTTGTAATCAAGACCCTGGCTGATCTGCCGCTCCTCAAAACTGCGATGAGGTTTTTTAACTGCCCGGATTTACTCTTCTGGGTCATCCCGGTCCAGCTCTTGTACCCGATATATATCTCTATAGTCGGGATTCTTTCACAGATTGTAACTATCCGCTGGAAAAACCGGAGTGAGTCATGATTCCTTTTACTTCACTATTATTAGTACGGGATTACTCATATCCGTAAGTTGAATTAGTTTTTGTTTTACTTTACGACTAATTAAGAGTTTGTCCATAATATTCCAACAATGCCCAGTATCTTGGCACATCCGTTCCAAATCCTCATATCCTTCATGGATCGCCAACTGATTGATCCGGCACAAAACCTTTTGAAGCGTCTCCTGCTTGATCCCGGATATATAATGCTGAAACATCTGAAAGCTATACGGCTTCCTTAGGTCAAGCTTGATAAAGGTTGCACAGATTGTAAACGGGAAATAACAATGCGAGTTTTTGGGAATTAGGAATGCAACTATTCGGGAAATAAGCATGCGAGTTTTCGGGAAATAAGAATGTCATATTTCGGGAAATAAGAATGCAAGTTTTTCTTCAAAGTTAATCTCCGATCAGATCTGAAAGTTTTCTTCCGCCGCTTCGAAGCGGCGGAAGAAAAGTCATGCTTAATGTTCTGACCTTTGGCGCCTTAACCAAAAGGGAGGAACCAATGGATGATCAACAGAAAAATTTTCTAAACGACTGGATGATGTATCATGAAATTTGCCAAAGACAACGATTAGGCTGGAAGCCACCGCATATAGCAGCGTTTCTGAACCTGGATGCACGGACGGTGAAAAAGTACCTGGCCATGACGGAAGACGAGTATTGGGCGTACCGGAAAAAACTCGAAGAGCGATCGAAAAAATTGACCGCTTACGAGGACTTTGTGGTTAAGCGACTGACTGACTGCGATGAAGCTTCGGCCGCACAGGTCCACGACTGGTTAAGGGAGAAACATCCGGAGTTCCCCGATGTGGATGAAAAAACGGTTTACTCATTTGTTCTGATGGTCCGGCAAAAGCACAATATTCCCAAAGTGTTCACTTCCCGGGTGTATGAGCAGGTTAAAGAATGTGAGTACGGTAGCCAGGCCCAGGCCGACTTCGGAGAGTTCAACATGACCGATGTACTGGGCAAGCGCCGGAAGGTCTACTTTTTTGCAATGGTCCTCTGCCGCTCCCGTTACAAGTTTATTGAGTACTCCGATAAGCACTACACCACCCAGACGACGATCCTGGCCCATGAGGCAGCATTTTTCTTTTTCGGAGGGTACGCCAAAGAAATCGTGTATGATCAGGATAAACTGATGCTGACCGATGAGAACCTGGGCGAGCTGATCCTGACTCAAGCTTTCCAGGCTTACCTGAAAGACCGGGGTTTTGCTTTCCGGTTTTGCCGGAAGAGTGATCCGGAGAGCAAAGGTTATGACAAGTATATAGTTATGTAAAGAAATACTCGTTATACATTGATTAGTAACGATTTGCCAGCTCTGATATTTACATAAGTTTTCATAACATTGCTCAACAAATTAAACATGAGCAATCTATGGAAGAAAAAACAA
>QYQM01000120.1 GCA_007280905.1 Porphyromonadaceae bacterium
CGCCTTTGCGAGAGAAAAGGAGTTATATAAGAGATTCAAAGACCAGTTTTGAATTTTGAAATTGCAGATTCAAGTTGGGGCGAACCCCTGCGGTCGCCTGTATTGTAGTAGTTACGTTTAGTTGGCTCCGAGGCTAGACTTAACGATACTTGAATCTTCAACCTCAGAATTCAGAACTCTAAATTCGAATCTATCAATTCTTACTTCCATATATTTAGGTTATTTATTTTTAACGCATCGTACGGAACATCCAAAATATCTGCGGTCTTCCTGGCGGCTAACGCCAGGGTTATCAGAACAAATTCCCCGGCGCCAACCATTGTCGCCATCAATGGTGGAGGCAGTCCAGAAGTAGACGGCATAATCCCTGCTTTCAAACCCGGCGTATCCACGGCAGCCGGCAGGCAAGGCTGCAAACCCGGAAATATCGCTGCCATTTCCATTGATCCAGCCGGAGGAGGATTTCAATTTTCGTCCTGCCTCTCCTGAGGTTCTCCAATCCCTCATGACGGATTCCACATCGTTCATTCCCAGAAATTTTTCCAGTGCTATCCATTCCTGATCGGTTGGGAGGTGCCAGCCGGCTGGGCAGGCGGATTTTGCTGCTATCCAGTTGTATAGCACCCCAAACTTCTTATAGTTGGTATTGGCCCTGGCTTCATCAGTTTTAACTCCATCATAACCATACACATAGCGGCACTCTTCTTCGAATAACCCGGTAGCAACCCGATCGACTCCGGGCAAATAAGCCAGGTTTTCAGCCATCCAGGTTTGCTTGCCGATAATTACAGATTGATAGATATGCCCGTCACGATTGTCGGTAAATGTACCCTTGTCTTGTGTGGCTAAAGGTGAGGGTAACACGAATGAAAAACAGGTTAGGAGGATAGACGTTAAGGATGTTACGGAGGTTAAGGGCGTAAAGGGTTTCATCGTTTCATCAATGATTCGATTTCGGTAACGGTTCGGGGTAAACCGGCGGTCAGGTTTTCACATCCGGTTTCGGTAATGACCACCGTATCTTCTATCCTGACGCCCAGTTTTTCTTTAGCAAAGACAGCCAGGGGTTCATTGGCGAAAACCATTCCGGGTTTCAGGACAGATGGCCCGCCGCCCACATCGTGAACGGCCATACCCACATAATGGCCGAAGCCGCCGCCAAACTTTTTCATCAGTTCTGAATCTGGGTTGAATCCTTTTTTAATCAGGATTTCCCTGACCTCCATGTTGCATTGTTGTGGGGTGAGTCCGGGCCGGTAGGTTTGCATACACGCTTCGTGAACAGCATTACAAGCTTCATAAATCTCACGCTGCCTTGGAGTAAATTTGCCATTTGCCGGGTAAGAGATTGTAATATCGATATCGTAGTTGTGCAGATCCGGACCCGCATCAACAACCAGAAAATCGCCGTCGGCGAGCGTGCGTTCATAGCCATGGTGATGAAGATCCATGTGGTTTTCGGCCGTGCAGATAATGGTATAGTAGGCTAATTCGTCAGCTCCCTCCTTTTTGCATGCATATTCAAACAGGGCGGCAATCTCCTGTTCCTTTACTCCGGGCCGGGTGGCTTTCATCACATCGATATGTGCCTGAACGGCTATTTTTGCTGCTTTGCGCATCAGATCGATCTCCACAGGCGATTTAATTGTCCTCATTTCATGGATATAGGCCGAGCAATCTTTTACCGTAACTCCGGGATATTTGCTTTTCAGGTTTTCCACAAACTGCATCTCCCGCGTCAGCCGGGTATCCCACACGTTCTTCACCATGGTGAAATACAGGCTGCCTGACTTTTCCCCCGAACACTCGCGGGCCAGTTCCTCCGGCTGAAAACAGGTATAGAAGGTTTTTACTTCCTCAAACCGTTTGGCCAGATAGTCCTTCAGTTCGCGGGGGCGCATGACCTTGCCGAAGCCGCTATCTTCCGCCCGATCAGCAAAAAGGATCGACTCTTTGTTGATCGGATCAATCACCAGGTAAGCATTCTCAATTTCAACTCCGGTGAGATAGAGGAAGTTGTTGTTCTGCATGAATGCATAATAGTTGGGAAGCGATGCAGCTCCCTGAAGGATAATGAGCCCATCGTGGAATTTTTCCATCAGTGTTGATCGCCTGCCGGCATATTCGGATTTGTCAAACTGAAGAGCTTTGGTTTGAGATACCGGGAGCCCGGTCATCAGACTTACCAGCAGGATTGCAATCAAAATCCTTTTCATGATTTTACCTATTTTAAAGGTTTGAAATTACGCATCTAAACCGATAAATCCGGAAAGCATATGAAAATAATCAGCGGGATTTTACTCATCTGTTTTGCAGCATGCGCACCGATGCAAACTCACTTGGTTTCCCCCGGGGATCTGGCATTCCTTGAAGAACTCACCCGTGCGGTTGTCGACAGCTCACGTATCCTTCCGGGTCAGGACCTGCCTCCCGCCATCCGGTCATACGGGCCCAACCGATCCGGTATTACGCTGATCAAACCAGGCGGACGGGATTGCTACCCGTCATTCTGGGTGCGTGATTATGCCATGTCGCTCGAAAGCGGATTTATTTCAAGCCAGGAACAGTTTGACATTCTTTTATATACAGCCGCCCGGCAGTCGGACTCAACCTGGACAACCAAAACCGGAAGCCTCGTTCCCCGGGGATCCATTCCCGATCATATCCGGATCAATGATGGGCTGCCGGTTTATTTTCCCGGAACCTATGATTATGTGAATCAAGGTAATGAGATATGGAGGATGCCGCCCTATTGCGACCAGTTCTTTTTTATTCACATGGTCTGGTTTTATGTTCATTCAAAAAACGATCCTGCTGTTCTTGATCAGAGAATCAATAATATCAGCCTCTTCAACCGGCTGGAGATGGCCTTTGAGGCTGTTCCGGCTTATTCGGACAATGAGATGGCCTTTATCAGTGATTCATTGCAAACCTGCGACTTTGGTTTTCGTGATGTGATCACCATGACCGGTGAGGTCTGTTTTGGATCGCTTCTGAGATATCGCGCAGCCATGGAAATGGCGGAATTATGGGATCAAGCGGGGGATCCACAAAAATCGGGAAAGTTCAGGGAAATCGCAAAAAAAATCAAAGGGCACCTGGTTCAGGAATTTGCTGATAACCGGGGTTTACTGCGGGCCAGTACCGGAAAAAGCCGGCAGCCGGATGTGTGGGCAACCGCTTTTGCGGTTTACATCGGTGCATTGGACGGATGGAACGGAACAAGGGCCTGCCAGGCGCTTGAAAAGGCTTATCTGGCGGGGACCCTGGCCATGGAAGGCCAGATCAGGCATGTTCTGACCACCGATGATTTTGATTCAACAACTGTCTGGGAAAAGTCGCTGGCCGGGAAAAACACCTATCAGAACGGAGCTTACTGGGGAACGCCGACCGGCTGGGTTTGCTATGCTATATCCCAAGTAGATAAAACCGCCGCAAGTAAGCTGGCTATCGAATTCATTAATCATTTGAGAAAAAATGATTTCAGGGTTATAGGTCCCGGGAATGGAGGGCCCTATGAATGCGTTTATCCACCTTCAGGATACAAACAAAACCCCGTTTACATGACTACAGTGACCTGCCCGTTGGCAGCATTTAAGAAAATCCCCTTGACGCTACATTGAGCCTTTACCATTCAATATCAGGATACCATTTTTTCCAGATGGTACTGAATTTGCCGGTGCTGACCAGGGAATTATAGGTATTTTTCCAGGCGGTAATATAGCTCGATTCGGTATCTTTGGAAAAAGCCAGGTAGGTTTGGCCTTCGGACAACATGGCTCCTTTCCTGTAGTCTTTTGGCGGATGTCCCGATTCTGTTCCCAGTATGCGGATCGAAATATCATTCAGCACTGCACAGGGAATATCTCCATCCATAAGTTTCTGGAAAACCTCCTGCGGAGTGGCCCAGGTAACCACATTATTAAATCCGAGATCGAGCAGCTCCTTTTCAGATGCCCACCCGGTGACTGTACCCACCGATCGCATATGGCGTGCGTCATCAATGGTGTTGATTTGATAATTGGTTGAGGAATGCACGAAAAAGCAGTACTTTTTCTTACAAACGGGTCCAACCCAGTGAAACAGGTTCTCCCGGTCGGCCGATCGTAGAGTACTGAATGTCATTGAGTTGGGAACCAGAAGTATCTGGTTGTAAGCATTGGTCCATGAGGTCATCTCAACCGGTCCGGCAAGATTGGTTTCATCCATCATGGACTGAACCATTTCCATCGAACTACCGGTGATGCTCCCGTCGAAATCGCGATATGTCTGGGGTGGATTTTCCTCGGTAAACATCAGAATGCGACCGGGAGCCGGGATTCCTGGGAGATACTGGTCATATAATTCCTGCAGAAATCCGGCGTCTTTCAGCAGGTCGAGCTTATCCTGCCAGTTTTTTACGAGTTTGGCAGACACATCTTTGGAGAATGCAAGATAAGCCGGAGTCGATGAATAGATCAGCAGGTTATCAAGCTTAGACGGATCAAGAGACTGGTCCTGGGCGATTATCTGAATGAGGCTCAGGTTGTCGAAAACGACATCGACGGTTCCGTTATAAAGATTCCATACAAGCTCTTCAAGGGTATTATAATAGACCAGATTTGTAAAACCCAGGTTGATCAGGATTTCGCCTGTATAATAGGAGGTTACTACCCCGACAGCAGGCTGACGTTTCGCATCATCAACGGTCATAAAATTTAATTCAGAACTCTTCAGAGAAACGAAAGCAGTATGCCAAAGAGTTACCGGTCCTGCCCATTTAAACTGTTCTTTGCGCTCAGTGGTCATGCCGGTGGTGAAGGCCATGATATTCTTCTCCGTTTTCAGCCGGTTGAAAATGGAATCCCAATTGGAACTAACCTCAACCGCATTAGGCAGTTCGAGCTCATCCAGTATCTTTAATACCAGCTCCATGGTAATGCCCTTTTGAATGCCATTTTCTTCATAATTGAAAGGCTTCATAACTTCGGCGAGAATAGTCAGCTCCTTTCCGGTGATATCCTCTTTTTTGCAGGAGAACAATCCGATGGTGAGAGCTGCTAAAACAAGGGCAGTCAGTTGTTTCATAATTGATCGGTTTACAATTTCCTAAGTTACGGAAGAAGTAAGAAACCATTAATAATTATCTAATTTTTAATCACAATGAATAGATTATTTTACAAGTATTATCCTGGTACTTTTGTCACCACTGGTTGCGGGACAGTCGATCACCACTGATCTGAATCTCATTCCGGCATCAAAACCAATCAAAATAAAATCCGAGAGTTAGAGTTTTGAATTTGAATTAGTAGAGTTGTCAATTAATAATCTAATGCGAAATGGCCGTGCGTGGAACCCGACAACTCTACTTACTTGTACTTGCTACTTTCTTGCGCCTTGCGCCTTGAGCCTTGAGCCTTGAGCCTTCATTTATCCGCCTCCAGCTCAATTTCAGCAACTTTAACGATATCCTTTTTATAAAAGAGGGAACCGATAAAGAACAGCGAACTGGCCAGGATTACGAAAACAGGCAACACAGCCAGGGCGGTTCCGATATTTGTTTTATCTGAAATTGCACCAATTACCATCGGTCCCAATATGGCTCCAAGAGAATTTTGGATAACTACGGCAATGGCATAGGAAGTTGCACGGAGACCAGGGTGAACAAGATCCTGTGTGATGGCTCCTGCTGCCGGGATAAACATGGTTACTGTCAAACCGAACATGAGGAGGCATAAGTATTGGGCCGTATCTTTAAATACCACGAAAGCCAGGAAGCAAAAAACAGCTGCCACCAAAGAGGTTATCCCCGGAAAAACCAATCGGGCATTGGGCTTTCTGCGACGCCACCGGTCGACCAGGAATCCTCCGAGCGGTGCACCAACAACCGCCAGCAGCATGACGAGCGAGGCTTTGGTGCTGGATTGCTGTCGAGGCATATCGTAGACACGGGTAAAATAAGACGGCAGCCAGGTCAGCAAGGATGTGGTTGTAAAAACAACGGCCATCATGCCAAAATAGGTCAGAAGTAAAGAGGGTTTTTCAGCAAATTCGCGAACCATATCACGGGTGGTCATTTTGATTTTTTCAATCTTGGCACCCCTGACCTTTGGAACTCCGTTTTTGATCAGTTTAACGGTTTTATAATCTTTGCTGAAAAAGAAAAGGATAGCTATAATTAACCCGGGTAACGCCACAATTCCGAAGGCACTCCGCCAGCCCCAATGAGCTGCAATAAATCCCCCGGCAGCTACACCAATTGCACTTCCCAACGGAATAGCTGCATTCCAGAGACCCATCATCCACGACCGTTTTTCAATGGGATATAAACCCGAAAGCATAGCTGATCCGCCAGGAGCATAGCCGGCTTCACCGATCCCAATAAAAGTGCGGGTTGTGAACAACTGTCCAAAACTTTTAGTCAAAGCGGCTGCAGCGGTCGCGAGACTCCAGATCGCCGCCATCACACCGATTGTCCGCCGGCGGCTCCACCGATCAATAATAAGGGAGACCGGAAAGGTTAGTAAAATGATCGATAAATAAACCGCTGACATCAAAGAGGCCAACTTAAGGTCACTTACACCAAATTCACTTTTAATATAGGGCAACAGGGAGGATACAACCATCCGGTCGATATAATCAAACATGTACAAAAGAAACAGTAACCCAAACAGGTAATTGGTATAACCCCTCGGGAAAATGTATCCTGGTAGAATTTCAGCATTCTTTTTCATAGCGGAAAAATGAGTGGTTCAGGTTTCGTTTCGTAATCTCGAAATTTACATTCCCGGATATTATTGGGATTAAGTACTTTTACCTAAACACAAAACAACCAAACGAAAGAACCATGGAAATCTTTTTATATGATTTTAAAAAACAATATGCATATGAAAATCCGACAGTAATATGAATCGTTTAGCTTTTATAATACTGATATTACTGATCGGAGCCAGTACCCATGTGAGCGCGCAAGTTCGCTGGGCAATGGAGTTTAACCTCGGGTTGCCGGTGAATGTTCCGATGCCATTGACATTGAGCCAGAACGGCAAACAGGATGTCAACCTGCAGGCGGTTTGGTCGGCCGAGTCGTTTGCCCGGCCCTATAACTGGATGTGGCGGATTGGGAGGTGGAACAACAGCACGGCCTGGGAGTTTGAGACGCTTCATCATAAAATGGTGCTCCAGAACCGGCCAGGGAATGTCCAGTGGTTTGGTATTACGCACGGATTCAATACGTTAACATTGGGCAGGGCATGGGAAATCAACAAGGTGATCTTACGGGCGGGGGCCGGTGGTGTTCTGGCCCATCCCCAGGGTACCATCGACAATCAGGTTTTCAATGAAAAATCCGGATTATTCAAACTGGGATATTACCTCACCGGACCCGTTTTCATGACCTCCGCTGCCCGACCGCTGCGGATCGGCAAAGGATTCCTGATCAATTTCGAAGGCAAGATCACTGTCGGATATGCTAATGTACCGATAGTCGACGGAACGGCGCAACTTCTTCACCTGGCCTTTCATCTGCATGCCGGACTGGGCTTATCGGTCAGGAGCCGGTCACCCGAAACAAAGGTGAAGAAAAGAACGCAAAGTTCGGATTCTTGAATAATGCAGGCTAAATGCCGAAACGATTATAAACTGAAATTAAACTTTAACCGACCATGAAAAGCCGAATACTGTTCTCTATCCTAACCGGACTGGTTTTGCTAACCGGCTGCCAATCCCCGGTAACAGAAACCGGATCGAATCATCTGACCCTTTGGTACAAACAGCCTGCCAAAGTCTGGGATGAGGCCTTGCCTGTAGGTAACGGCCGTTTGGGCGCAATGGTGTTTGGCAACCCGGTTAAGGAGTGTATACAGATCAATGAGGAGAGCATCTGGGCCGGGTGCCCGGTGAACAACAATAATCCGGGTTCGCTGGCGCATTTGCCTGAACTGCAGAAGGCGCTGTTTGAGAGCCGGTTTAAAGATGCCTGGCAATTGGCCCATGATTATCTGCTCGGTACTCCGCCTCAGATCCGGTCATACCAGCCGCTGGGAGACCTGTTGATCGATTACGGCTGGAAAACGAAACCGGAAAATTACCGGAGGTCACTCGACCTGAAAACCGGCATTGCAGCAACCGAATTCACGGTTGAAGGCAAGAAATACCAGCAGGAGGTATATGCTTCCGTTCCAGATAATATACTGATAATCAAAATTAAATCTCTTAACGGTGGACCCATTGATGCTGCTTTCTCAATTGCCCGTGAAAAAGATGCCGTGGTTACCGCCACTCCCGATGGTAAAATATTGCTGACCGGCCAGATCATCGACGGTGAAGACCCGCTCATCGGTCCGGCCGGTGCCCATATGAAATTCGCCGGCGAACTCAGGCTCACTCAATCAGGCGGCCAACTGACAACCGACAACTCACAACTGCAAGTTACCGGTGCCCGCGAGGTAACCCTCCACCTCACTGCTGCCACCGACTATTCCCCGGCCAAACTTGATTTCGACCGCACCATCGATCCTGCAGCCAATTGTAAAAAGATACTGGACCAGGCTGCAAATCAGTCTGATAAAAGTCTGATGAAAAGGCACCTGGCTGAATATCAGCCGATGTTTTACCGGGTATCGCTCGATCTGGGCGGTTCCGGACTGGATTCACTTCCCACCGATGATCGACTCAACCGGATGAAGGCAGGCGGCGAGGATAACGCACTGATTGCCATGTATTTTCAATACGGCCGTTATCTCCTGATGGGCTCATCACGCGGTCCGGCTATGCTGCCAGCCAACCTGCAGGGAATCTGGAACAAGGATATGAATGCCGCCTGGAATTCGGATTTCCATACCAATATCAACCTCCAGATGAACTATTGGCCGGCGGAGGTGTGCAATCTCACGGAGACCACCCGTCCTCTGATATCCTTCATGGAGAAACTGATTGTTCCGGGAACCGTTACCGCCTGTGAAATGTATGGCACCGATGGCTGGGTATTCCATCACCTGGTGGATCCGTTCGGCCGTACCGGCGTGGCCGACGGGGTTTGGGGCATCACACCGCTGAACGGACCCTGGATGACCTTCACCGTTTATGAGCACTATTTGTTTACCCGTGATACCGCTTTCCTGCGCAATGTGGCCTGGCCCATGATGAAAGGATCGGCCGAATTTGTTCTCAGATTTTTAGTGGAGTCGCCGGAAGGCTACCTGGTCACCAATCCTTCGCACTCCCCGGAGAACGCTTTCTTTGTGCCGGGTACAAAGGAGAATTCTGCGCTCACTTATGCCGCAACGGCCGATATTGAGATTCTTAATGCATTGTTTGATAATTGCATGGAGGCTTGCAGGATACTCGGCACCGATACGGAATTCGCAGCCAAACTGGAAGCCGCACAAAAACGGTTTCCTCCTGTACGGATTAATTCCAAGGGGGTGATCCAGGAGTGGATCGCGGATTACGACGAAGTAGAACCCGGTCACCGGCACATGTCGCATTTGCTTGGGCTTTATCCGCTTGGTCAATTCACTCCCGAAACCCCCGAGCTCTTCAATGCCGCACAGGCCACGATCGAACGAAGATTGTCATTCGGCGGCGGCCATACCGGCTGGAGCCGGGCCTGGATTGTGTGTCAGTATGCCCGGTTGCTCAATGGTGAAAAGGCATATGAAAACCTGCTCAGCCTGCTCCGGACATCCACCCTGAGCAACCTGTTCGACACCCATCCGCCCTTCCAGATCGACGGTAATTTCGGCGGCACGGCCGGGATCGCCGAGATGCTGATCCAATCGCACAACGGGGTGATCCGACTGCTTCCCGCCTTACCCAAAGCCTGGAGCAGCGGCGAAGTGAAAGGCCTGTGTGCCCGTGGTGGTTTTGTGCTCGACCTGAAATGGGCTGATGGCAAACTGACCAGTGCCCGGATCAGCTCAAAAACCGGCGGAACGGCAAAAGTCGTTTATGCGGGGAAGGAGATGGCAGTTAAGGTGAAGGCAGGTAAAACCGTCAAGATCAGCTTATAGAGACGCATAATTACGTCTGCTTATCAATGGTTCAAACCGGCTAAATAAAAGACATGACCCAGCACCCCAAGAAAAATAATATGCTGAAAATGCCCGCTTACCCGGGAGGGAAAAAGGCTTTCCAGGAATTCATAGCGAAGAATTTCCGTTATCCGAAAGAGGCTGAGGATGCTAATATTGAAGGCAGTGTAATTGTCGGGTATGAAATTACCGATAATGGAATGGTGCAGAATCCGCACATTATCAAAGGCTTGGGTTATGGATGCGATGAAGAGGCAATCCGCCTGATCAGACTGCTCCGGTATGAGAAAGTCAGAAACAAACGGGTGAGGCTGAAACTGACTACTAGAATAACCATACATTTCAATTTACAGAAGCTCAGCATAAGCTATTCAGTTACCGAAACCGGAAAACAGGAAAAGCCGGAAGCCGGTTCCGAACCAAAAAACAGCAGCACCAGCTACTCGTATACCATAGATCTTTCGTCGTAATGGCGTCCCTGGAAGTACCCACCCAACCCTCCCTGAAACAGGGAGGGCTTGTGGTACTCTGGTCTTCCGTCTTCTGGTCTTCTGTCTTAAAGTCTTATGGCAAAGGATACCCCGCCAGCACTTCATGGTTTTTGTCGATGATCTCCTGCGGGAGTTCATAATCGGTAAGCTGACCGTTCATGAACTTTTCGTAGCCCAGGAGGTCGAACAAGCCGTGACCGCTCAGGTTGAAGAGGATCACTTTTTCCTTGCCCTCTTCCTTTGCCTTTTTGGCTTCCTGAATGGTGGCCGCTATGGCATGGCAGGATTCCGGTGCAGGGATGATCCCTTCGGTTCGTGCAAACAACATTCCGGCTTCATAGCATTCAAGCTGGTTAATGGCCCTCGGGCTCATCAGTCCATCCTCAACGGCCCGGCTCACCAGCGGTGACATGCCATGATAGCGCAGACCGCCGGCATGGATCGGGGCAGGGATAAAATTATGGCCGAGCGAATGCATGGCAACCAGCGGGGTCATCTTTGCGTTATCGCCGTGGTCGTATACATAATGCCCGCGGGTAAGGCTTGGGCAGGAGGCGGGCTCCACCGGGATGATCTCGATTTTTGAACCATGGATCTTGTCGTACACGAAAGGAAAAGATAATCCGGCAAAGTTGCTGCCGCCGCCGGCACATCCGATCACAATATCAGGTAGCTTTTCACCCGCCTTTTCCAGTTGTTTTTTAGCTTCCAGCCCGATGATGGTCTGGTGAAGCATTACATGGTTCAGTACGCTCCCGAGGGCATACTTGGTTTGTCCTTTGGGATCGGTTACAGCGGCTTCAATGGCTTCGCTGATGGCGATCCCGAGGCTGCCCGGGGTATCCGGATCCTGCTCCAGGACTGCACGTCCGGCTTGTGTTTCCATGCTCGGACTGGGTACGCACTGGGCGCCCCAGGTCTGCATCATCAGCTTGGGCAGCGGTTTTTGACCGTAACTCACCCGTACCATAAAGACTTTGCAATCCAGACCGATGAGCGAACAGGCGAACGCCAGGGCACTGCCCCACTGTCCGGCCCCTGTTTCCGTGGTGAGCCGCTTGGTGCCGGCCTGCTTGTTGTACCAGGCCTGGACAACGGCCGTATTGGGTTTATGGCTTCCACAGGGAGATAAACTTTCATTCTTATAATAGATCCTGGCCGGGGTGCCAAGAGCGCGCTCCAAATCGTATGCACGGTGCATCGGTGCCGGGCGCCAGCGGGTCAGCAGACTGAGGACTTCCTCAGGAATATCGATCCAGCGCTGAGTGCTGTACTCCTGTTCCACCAGGTTCATCGGGAATACCGGAGCCCAGGCTTCCGGCGGTACCGGGCCGTTGGGACTCATGAACGGCGGACATTTCACATCCGCGGCGAGGTTATACCATTGCCTCGGCATCTCCTGTTCAGTCAGGATGATTCTACGAATTTTTGTCATATCAGTTAAAATTAAGAGTTTACTAAATACAAAGCGGGCATGCTGTAAACAACATGCCCGCTTTGAACTGAGTACAATTCGACAATGCTGCCTACCGCCACCCTGAGGGGTAACGCCAGCACCAATTAGCCAAATTAATTGTCAGTTGCTCGTTTTTCATTTTTTGCACTAAGCGGGTACAAAAATAGAAGCTGAAATGGATTTTCCAAATGTTTGAGAGAAAAATGTTTGAAAGTGATGCCGTATCGGGTTTGGATTACTGAACAATATATTTTGCTTTATAGCATCCTTCATCCAGCAGGAAGGTCATTTGTTCGATGATCGTATCCTTTTCATCTGTAATATTCCAGGCATTAGAAAAGGTTACTATGGTGATATCGCTGTTGGGGTCCGATACCATCCGCGAGAGATACCCTTCATGGGCACCATTGTGGCCATAACCCAGGTTAGGAGCATAGAAGATCCCGCATGCATAATTACCTGCATCCGCAGGGATTTCTGGTGCGGCCAGCATGACATTGTTGATCCAATAGGACGTTAGTACGCCTTCACCCCGCAGCAAATTACGCAGGAACCTGACAAGGTTTTCCGGCGTGGTGATCAGGGTTCCCTCAGCCACATTGGCCGAAAGATTCGATTTTGTACATTCCAGTATATCAGGTGAATAGTAATATCCTTTCGCATAAGGGGCCGGCAACAGCTGGTCGTCCCCGCTGAAAGGCAGTGAGGAGCCGGTCAAACCCATGGGGACTATTATCCGTTCAGTGACAAACTGTGAGTAGCTTTTACCCGATATCCTTTCGATAATCTTTCCCAGGATCGAATAACCGGTATTGGAATAATGGTGAGCCTTTCCCGGACGGGAGTAATACAATTCGCAGGTTGCTACAACCTCCACCAGCTCATCAAAAGTAAATGTATGGGCGGGTTCCGACTTCAATACATAGTCGAGATAATTTTGTCCTTTATAAGGCACGTCAGCTGAAATGGTATCCGGTATAACTTCATTTGAAACATCCCAAACGCCTGCAATGTGCTGGAGCAGCTGCCGAATGGTGATCTTATTCCGGAATGGGATCTTGTAATTTTTATCTAACGGGAAATAGGTCATGGTCGTGCCCGGTATCGTATCGGTTATTCTTGCATCAATATTCAGCTTTCCTTCCTGCGCCAGGAGAAGAATGGCTGCGGATGTGAATGTTTTGGAATTGCTTGCCGCGCGGAAATGGATCTGATCCGTGATTCCCGCTCCCATACCGGTGGAGACAAAATAGGAACCCTTTTTCGAAACGACTTTTAGTGCCAGACCGCCTGGATAACCCGGATATTTCAGCTTATAGTTTGTCAACATGGAGTCGACCATCACCTGAAGATTCTTTTGAATCTGCTGCTCACATAGTTCGCCCTCTTTTACGCATGATGCCAGTAATACAATCAACGTGAAAAGGCTGATCAATCGAGAAGTTTTCATAATCATGAAGTTAGAATTGATATAAGGTTCATGGGTTATATCTTATGACCATCGAATTTAGAAATAATCCGGCTGTAAATGGGCTGCTTATTTAACAGTATGAACAGATTCGTCAAAATTTTCTATATTTGATTATCCCCCACAAATTCATTTCTATGCCGTCAAACGGATTTCTCAGCCTGATTTTCCCGGAATGATCGGATGATTTCAGTTATTTGCCAGGGAGTGGCAACAAGTTGATTATCAGATATCGTATAGGGAGCTTGACATTCCGGAACAATATAAAACGCCTTTATTGGCTTAACATCCTTCATGGTGATGGCCATAGATTTGGTGGGTTTCGGTTGAGGAGTGAATTTGGCATCGATAGCTGCAATGCAATTATTCCCTTTAAATATCAAGAGGTCGCATTCAGCTCCGTCAGCAGTACGGTAGAAATTAAATTGATATTCATCTCCCAATGTATTGATGATATCTTCAATGACATAGCCCTCCCAAAGATTCCCCACCATTGGGTGCCGGAGCAGATCTTCGTAAGATGACAGGCCTGACAGGTAATTCACAATTCCAGAGTCTCTGATATATATTTTAGGTGATTTGACCAGTCTTTTGCCGATATTGGCGTGCCATGGCTGTAAAAGCCTGACGATAAAGGATCTCTCAAAGAAGGATATGGCATGGGTTACCGTTGGGGCAGAAACACCTAAAGAATTGGCCAAATTACTGACATTAAGCAATCCTCCCTGTGAAGCTGTAATCATCTGAAAAAGCCGTTGCAGGTTTGTTGATGAAGTATTTAAACCGAGCAATCGCAGGTCCCGTTCAAAATAGGCAGATAAAAAGGATTTAAACCACTCTTTGCGTATATAATTGTCAGTGAGTATATATGGTTCCGGAAAACCTCCCTTGAGCCAATGGTCTCTGAAATCAGAAATATGCCGGATCTCCTGATATTCAAATGGAGTCAATTCAAGGTGAATGATCCGTCCTGCAAGTGTTTCATTACTAAAAAAAAGCAATTGGGGGCTGGCAGATCCAAGTAGAATAAACCTGCCGTTAATTCTGTCGTTGTCAATCACAACTCGCAAAACCGGAAAAAGATCAGGCCTTCTTTGTATTTCATCAATAATTACAGTTTTATGCGAAACAGATCTAAAGAATTCAACCGGATGGTTCAGCGCTCCCGCATCAGCAGGATTCTCAAGATCAAGATAAATACTTTCCTTTGACAACTTCTTCCTGAGCTCTTTTACCAAAGTTGTTTTCCCGGTTTGCCTGGGACCAAGAATTGCTACTGCCGGGAAATGACCCAAAAGCAACAGTACTTTCTCTTCTATGGATCGTTTAATATACATATTATTGTATTTAACCCCGTAAATTTAAAACAATAATTTAAATATACGGTAATCGTACCTACAAATTTTTACGTTACGTAGCTTAGCGTAAGTGATTTATTCTTACCTTTGAATGTGCCCCCGCCGCATTAATGTTGTTGGCTGACTAACGAATCTCTGCTTATATTCTTCCGGTCAGGTGGAATTTACGGTCAAAAGCAAAATTTTCAGTGATGAATAAGGCACCTTCCATCGGGATCTTTTTTCTCCTTTTGATAGCTGCGGCTGCCCTGCTTCCGGGTTGCCGTAAGGATCATAGCATCTGGAAGCCTGTGGGAGCTTTGGTGATGAAGCCTGATAGCGGGCTCACCACGCAAACATTTGACTTCCGGGTCGATATCACCAATCTTCCCGCAAACCAGAACGAATATTATGTACGGTGGGACCTGGACGGAGATTCCACCTGGGATGCATCCTTTACCGCCTTCCCGACTATAACCCACCGATTTTATCAAAAGGGCATTCACGCGGTTAAAGCGGAAATTCTGACGGAAGACGGACAGCGGGTTACCCTAAATAAAAACCTCAGGATCGACCAGGGATATTCGGCTCCGCATGCCGCTTTTACGATCGATCCGCCGGAAAGCAACTATTTAACCGAATTTACCTTTGATGCCAGCTCAACCTTCGATGATGAAGATCCGTTTTCATCCCTTCAATTCAGATGGGATTTTGAGAATGATGGTGCCTGGGACACGGAGTTAAGTCCCGATCCGATTGCAAAACACAAGTATAAGAGATCAGGAAATTATGAGGTAAAACTCAGTGTAACGGATCCCACGCGGCGAATCGCAACCGAGTCGAAGATACTGGTGGTCAACCTGCATGATGAGGGGATCCATCCTGATTTCACCTGGTCCCCACCAGAAGGAACGGTGAAAGATACCTTTCTCCTGGATGCCTCTTCCACCCTTCATGAAACTGATTCTACCAGGGTTTACAGCTATACGTGGAACATTCACCAGGAAGTGACTTACGGCCCCTTTACCGATCCGAAATTTCCACATGTTTTCTGGACATACGGAATGCAGGAAGTTATCCTGACGGTGACCGATCAGTTTGGACTATCCAACAGCTGTACAAAACAGTTTTATGTAATCAAGGAAAACAAGCCTCCGAGCCCTAAGATTCTGGTAGCTACTCCATATGGTAACATCACTACCAATTTTTACCTCAGTGCCTGGCCTTCCCTGGATGATGTTACCCCGCCATCCCTATTGCTGATCCGTTGGGATTTCGAGGGAGACGGAAATTGGGATACCGGCTGGTCGTACGAAAAAACCCTGTTTCATCAGTTCAGCGATCCCGGCGAGTACTGGATCACCCTGGAAGCAGAGGATGAAGGCGGGGAGAGGGCTACCACAAAAACCAGGTTGCTGGTATCAAAATATTCCAATCCAACCGGGTATATTCAGGATCGGCGCGACGGAAAGTATTATGGCTCCGTAAAAATCGGTGACCAGTGGTGGATGTCTGACAATCTCGATTACCGGACCAATCCGAAAATGGATATCGGCATGTTGCAGATATGCTATCATGAGGACCAGGGGATGTGTGATCTGTATGGGTCGCTCTATCAGGGCGAAAGAACTGTTGGGTATACAGAGTCCGGCCAGAATATCTGCCCTGAGGGATGGCGTCTTCCAACGAAAGAAGACTGGCTGAAGCTGGGTGAACAGATTGATGAAAACACTGGTCGGAATTCCCTGATGGTGGGTGGAAGCCTTGGATTTAACGCTCATTATTCCGGGACAGCCACCTATGTAATAATCTATACCATAGATATTCCACCCGAACCACTTGATACAGTGTACTATTTTAGAAAATTGCACGACGAGGTGAGGTTCATTTCCACAACTACCCGACCCTTTTTCGACGAGTTACAATGTCTGTTTCACCTGGGTTTTCGTAAAGACTCCGAGGGAGTTGACATTACTTGGGGTGACTTAAACGCGTATTTCTCTGCCAGGTGTATTAAAATTGAGTAATTTAAATCAGTTCATGAAGAGAATAATTCCAGTCCTGATCATCGCTTTAATGATACTTGGATGTGAAAGAAACCACAAACCGGTAATCTCAGACATCACCTGCAGTCCGGAAATCAGAAATGCCGGCACGGTTTTTACATTAAAAGCCTTTGCATCAGACGAGGACGGGGATCTGCTACACTATCTCTGGAAAGCTGATGAAGGAAGTTTTACCACGACAACAAACACCAAAGAGGTAAAATGGAAATCGCCGGTTACCGGAGCCGGTAAAACTTATACTCTGACTGTAGTGGTATCGGATGATGAAAATGAAGTTACCCGGGAACTTCAAATCCTGTTGGAAGAGCCGGAACTGGGGAACCTGCAGGGACATGTTTATTTCACCAATTTCCATATTCCAATATCGGAAGTCACGGTAACAGCGGGGAATAAAACTGCAACAACCGATCAGGACGGATACTTTTCAATTTTATCAATCCCTGCCGGAGAGTACACTTTAACCGCCACCAAACAGGATTTTGGTTCCTTCAACTCTTCGATTGAGATTATTCCGAATGCCATGATTACTGTGACTGCCGAAATAACTTCGGTAAACTATACCACCAAACTATCCGGAATTATTTCGGATCAGAACGGCCAACCTCTTGAATATGCTCAGGTTGTAGTCCTTAATCCGGATGGATCAGAAAGTAAACTAAAGTCAACCGCCTCCGCAACAGGTTTCTACAAGTTGTGGTATATCCCTCATGGCAAAAGGACACTGGTTGTACGAAGGGTATCGGTCGATGATTTTTATTTTGTGGAGTTAAAAGAGGATATCATTTTTCAGGAGATCGAAACCCAGCTGAACCTGGTCCTTCAAAAAGTATCCTTTAACGGCGAATTTACCGATCTGCGGGATAATCATGTTTATGGTTTTAAGACGATAGGAAGCTCGACCTGGATGACGGAAAACCTGAGTTATCTTCCCAGGGTGGATCCATCGGCAAATGGTTCAAGAACGGAGTCTTTCTTTTATGTTTATGATTATCAGGGGACTAATAAAACTGAAGCCATGGCCACTGAAAATTACCAGGAATATGGTGTTTTATATAATTATACCGCGGCAATGGAAATCTGTCCGACTGGCTGGCGCGTGCCCTATCGATCGGAATGGAATTCCCTGATTAATCAATTCGGTTCGCTGGCCGGCAAGAAAATGAAATCAAAAACCGGATGGTCCAATCATGGAAATGGCGACAATACGAGCGGATTTTCTGCATTACCGGGAGGAAGGGTCAATGATAACGGGGTCTTTAATGCAATTGGTGATTGGGCTTATTTCTGGGCATCAACTTCCTACAATTCGAAAATCTATGTTAATGCCTTATCCTATGATTACGATGGAATATTTACCTTCTTGATCTCTGAGCGAGATGGGTGTTCAGTTCGGTGTGTCAGGGATAAATAAAATTTATGAATGACTATGATGATTTCAATTAAACGTTTCCTTGTTCCGGTCTTTTTGGCTGCGGCCTTGGCATCCTGTAACGAGGAGGTAAATCTATATACTGATGGTCAGCCTGTTCCGATCATTTATAGCCTGCTGGATCCGGCCAGCGAAGTCCAATACGTCAGGATCGGCCGATCGTACCTAGGAGGAGAGGATGCCATGAACCAACCACCGGGGGTTGATTCTACCGTCTGGAAAATTCCCCATGAAGTGTATATGGAAGAATACACCGATGGCCTGAAAGGAAATACCTACCGGTTTGAGCCTGATAATAACATAAAAAAGGATTCCGGGTTTTTTCAGGTTTCCAATCTCAGGGTGTATTCTTCAGCATTTAAGCCCATTGCAGGCAAAACCTATCATCTGTATGTATATTTCCCCGATCTTAATAAAATGGTTTCCGCCAAGACAATTGTTCACGAATCTCCTGAAATCGTTGATCCATTGCCCTTATCGATACGGAAAATCAACTTCGAACCCGGTCAGCCCTATACCATCCGCTGGTTTCCGGGCGTGAATTCAGGGGTTTATCAGATGATCTTCCGGATTTATTACCGCGATTCCTCCGCTTACGGACAGGAATTTAATTCGGCCGATTACGCCAGCAAGGGAGTTTATGACCTTCAGACCGATCAGATGCTGGAATACGCCATGGGCGGGCCTGCTTTCTTTACCGCAATGGCAACGGAAATCCCAGTGATAACCGGTATCGTAAGAGAGGTGGTATCCGTTGAGTTTATCATGATCTCCGGTGGATCTGACCTGGGCATTCACTATCGGTCGGGACTGGAAACCGGAACCAATTTCACCAATCTTAGGGAGTATTCAAATATCGGCAACGGCATAGGGATTTTTTCTTCGCGGAGTGAGAACCGGGTACCCAATTTAGCTTTATCAGGGGTAACCCTGGATGAACTCGCCCGCGGTGAAAAAACACGTGCGCTGGGATTTAAAGACAGTAAAGGGAATTGAAATGAAACGATTTAAACTATTCATATTGATCCTGATAGGTGCCATCGGATCCTGCAATCCGGATAACCCATTAATAGATCCGGGCGACAACATCGCGGATCCCAGGTACGGTTCGGTGCAGTTCGATTTTACCCTCCCGAAATTGAATCTGCCTGACAAAGGCCTTCACCGGGTCGATCTTAGTTTGGCAAAATCGCTGGACAGCCTCTACCGGAAACAGTTTTGCAATGCGGCCAATGTTTCGGATTACAAACTGAATTACAGCTTTGTCCTGCTGCCGGGAAGATATTTCTACCAGGCAGGCATTACCTGTACCTGCCAGGCGGATTCCTGTTTGTACGCCGGATTTCCCGGTGGCCAACTAAGTATTTGGTGGACAAGTGGTTGGTTTGATATTGAGAAAGGTAAGGCATTCAGTCAAAAGCTCAACTTTCAATGATGGCTAAGTCATATACGATCGGGAACTTTTTTCTCCTTTTGATAGTTGCGGCTATCCTGCTGCCGGGGTGCCACAAAGACCATAGCATCTGGAAACCTGAAGCATTATTGGTCCTGAAACCGGACAGCGGACTCACCACCCAGACTTTCGATTTCCGGGTTGACATTCTGAATCTCCCCGCCTCGCAGAAAGAATTTTATGTCAGGTGGGATCTGAACGGGGATTCCACCTGGGATGCATCCTTTACCGTCTTCCCAACCGTGACGTACCGATTTTATCAAAAGGGCATTCACGCGGTTAAAGCGGAAATTCTGACGGAAGACGGACAGCGGTTTACCCTAAATA
>QYQM01000121.1 GCA_007280905.1 Porphyromonadaceae bacterium
GCTTTCCTTGATGCAATCCCATACCAGCGAGTTATTGGTCGGATAATGTATATTGCTCTGTACCACCGTCGTATCCTGGCACAATTGCTGAACGTCCTCGTAACTTTCGCCAATGGCAATCTGGTTGATCCGGTACAAAACTTTCTGAAGCGTTTCTGGTTTTATCCTCGAGATATAGCTCTGATACATCTGAAAACTATACGGCTTTCTAAGGTCCAGCTTTATAAAAGTCGCGCAAATCCGGGAATCAATCTGGGCAAAAGCCAGCTCCCGGTAATCCAGGCCTTTCATCTCTTTATAGATGGCAGCACGTACAATTTGCTCAACCGTGGGTACATCACCACGGCCAAACTGACTGTCCGAGCTTTTCCCCATGATATCATCCTTCAAAAGCAAAATAATGTCAGGGTGCAATTCTAATATCGTATCGATCACCCCAAACTCTGGACTCCGCGCCCAGTCTGGCTTTTCGAATTTTATCCTGAATTCTTCAAATAATTTCATCGGTTGTTTTTCGTTAAATAGTTTAACGAAATATACATATTATATTGATACTAACATGTTGATAACCAATATACTTATTAACAATTTAACTTTATGGACAGACTCTATTTAGAGCTGGTTGATTGTCATTTAATCCCGTTCACCACTTTGTGATTTATTTTTTTCCGATACCAGAAAATAAGTTTCCTTCGTTACAATTTTAACTACGGACGGCATATTCTCTAAAAAACTAATCTGCGTATAACCTGCTTCAGAAATTCCGGTTTTTATTTCCTTAACCGAGAAAATATAACTGGTATCCTGCTTTTCAATAAGTATCCGGGATAAAATGAATATATTTGTAAGCATTCGGTCTGGCACATTATTGGCCAAGTCTGACAGATAGCTTACCTTACTGGGTTAACCCGATTCCATTATGCAGAAGTTGAAATCCACCCGTCTTCCTGTTCGGATATCGGCGGCCCATCAGCCAGCGTGGCTTTGTAGCTGGGCGGAAGCAGCGAGTCGATTTCACTCATTTTGCAATCGGGGAGTCTGGTCAGCACCCACTCCAACCATTTCTGAGGATTGACCCCATGGATTTTACAAGTAGCCATAAAAGAGTACATCATAGCCGATCGCTGAGAAGCTTCATGATTACCGGTAAACAAAAAATTGTGTCGACCCATGGCCACTCTGCGGATCGTGTTCTCTATGCGATTATTATCAATGTTCCAGTTGCCGTTTTGCGTATAGCGCGTGAGCCGGCCCCAGTTTTTCATGGCATACTTGACCGCTTTACCGTAGTTGCTGGCGGGCGCCTCCAGATGTTCCTCTTCGTTCTTCAGGCAGAGATACAGCCCATCAAGAATGCGAACAGAAAAGCGCTGCCGGAGTTCTCGGGTTTGCTCCGGGGAAAAGTTCTTCCCACGTGCAATCCGCTCCACCTGATACAGGCTTTGTATGGCAGATAGTATTTTAGGTACTTTAAGGGGTTCGTTCTTTAACGAGTTCTCAAAATGACGACGACAATGTGCCCAGCATCCAAGGGTTGTGATTCGTTCATTCCAGGGCGGAGTATCCAGAAATTTATATACGTTGAGTCCATCGCTTTGAACCGCACCGTGAAACTCTTCCAACAGATCTTTAGGAACCTGCGCCCCGTGGCTTTTGTCGTATTTAAACAGGGCCACTCCTTCGTGCGGGGCATGAATGGCCCAAAACGTTCCATTGAATGTACTCCCGGGATGATCCTCCGTCATGACGTTCATGCCCGTTTCGTCTATCTGAATATAGTTACCGGAGACCGCTTTTTCAAGCATTTTATTATAAACAGCTTCCAACTCATCACCGACATTGGTTATCCAGCCGTTAATGGTAGAAGTAGGGAGGGTAACTCCCTGCCGTTGGTAAATCGCGGCCTGCCGGTGCAGGGGAATATGATCCTGCCATTTACCAACGATCAGCTCGCTCAGCAAACCGGCCCCCACATGGCCCCGGTAAATAGGCAGGGTTGGAAGATCGGCAATTACAATGCGGGTGCCATCGGGACTCAGGTACTTGTAGCGAATGATTTTCCTGACAAAAATTTGTTCGGGAATCCGTTCCAGAATCTGGGTCACCTCTTGCCCGATGATCTTCCAGCCTGTAACATCTTCCGCTGGCAGAATAACTTCTTCCACCCGGGGAATATCCTTGGACAGTGGAGACCGGGCGTGTCCCTTCTTGGCCGCTTTACTCTTCTTGACCGGAGCAAGGAAATCGATCAGGGCTTCTTCTTCCTCAGGAACCTCTTTCGTGGCAGTCTCCTGGGGTTTAGTCTCTTGCTTTTCTGCCTCTTTCGGAGAAGTCTCTTCCGTGAACCGTTCACTCTTACGGCCAAAATGTAATCGTTGCAGTTTGGCCAGCTGTTGTTCAAGAATGAGCACTCTGGCAGTCATTTGCTGGTGTTCCTGCACCAACTTCAGGTACACCAGTTTGGGCACCTGAATCATCTCGGTATGATCTTTAGCTGAAATCATACCGTAAAAGTACGGGAAAACTCAGTAATTATAAGATTTACAGACGATTACTATGAACAATATGGACGAAGTTATACCCGAATTGTTAATAACCGATGAGTTTTGAGAATCGTTTGCGACGTTGGATTTTCTGAATCGAAATCCCTTCGATGATCATTACCAGTTCGGCCCAGCCCAGTACGCAGGATGTGGCTGTAACACTAAATGTTGGAAGCTCGAAGGTTCCTTGTTCCAGGCGTTTATAATATAAAATGAACCCGCCCTCTTCCCACCGTAACAGCTTCACCTTATTACGGGGCTTGTTGATAAATAAGAAGACTTCACCAGAACCGGGGCTTCGGCGTAGTTGACCACGCACCAAACCGCATAATCCGTCCATTCCTAAACGCATGTCGGTGGGGTTGCGGTACAGATAATAGCAAAAACTGCTCGTCAGTGAAAACATGGCTTACAGTATTGATAAAATGGATTGCACAGCAGACAAGGAACCGGTACCGGTTAATATTATCTCGATCCCGTCGGGTAGGCGAAGCTCGATCCGTTGGTCGGTGGTCTGCACCTGGGGGCCTCCGGTAATCGTAAACGGGACAAAACTTCCGGATACGGGCATTGCAGAGAGCACCTCCGGTCTTTTAAAGGCCACGAGTTTGTTCCGGAATCCCCGGCGAATGTCAGTGAGGATGGTTCTCTGGCCGGTTAACCGGGCCAGCTCTGGGTTACGTAGCTTGTGGATGTCCATGGCGAATTTGCTTTTGGCGCAAAATACAAACCCGCGGTGATCCTGCCAATACTGTACCAGACCGAATGCTTACATATATTTTCTGTTTCACCTGTTTTAAAAATCGCTTCATTAGGAAGTGCCGTAACAGTTTCTGTTCCTGTTTCAATAAATGCGTTAACATATGTGCCGGGCAACAGGTCTTTTCTTACAGTCCGGTTCACTCTTGCATGAACTATGATTGAGTCTACTCTGATTAATTAAAATTTTCAAAATGATATTTCGCGCACACACAGTTGATCCGGGGCCCATTTCGAAAAAATTCCGAAAGTTCGGTTGAGAACGGATTTTCCCACCGAAAAATCCGACGGAAAGACCGTTTGGATCGCCTGAAGTGCCAAATTTTGCGTTCTTTGATAGGTTGATTCGATTAAGTTCTTGATTCTTACTAAGTTAACCCACATGCACCGACACTGCGCCCAAGCCCGTTGTTTAAACAGGCCCCGGTAGCGTGTCTTGTTGTTTCGCAGCGGATAGCTGAGTTGAAAAATCGTTGCTTCTACATTGTTCCGGATTCTTAGTTCTTCATTGGGTCGATTAAGCAGGAGCCTTCTCAGGTCGGCAGTTTTAATTTCCTCGGGAGTAAAATAGCGATACCCATTTTCATGGTTTATCCGCCAACGTTCGTTTTTCTTGCTTCGGGACTTTGTGGCAATCTGAATGTCACCGGTGTGCCGGTCTGTCACCCGAAGACCCTCGGGAGTCATCTCCGGATCATACCGGGGTACCGCTCCCTGGATACCCGTGAGAACCAGGTCAATATTGTTTTCATTCGAGTACTCTTGGTTGGATACACTATGATAAGCTCCATCACAGAAAACTTGCTTCACCTCTTGTTCGGTCACTTGTTGGGTTTCTGCAATGGCTTCCTGCACGTAACCGTTGTCAGGCACTGTTGCCCGTTCCACCTGCACATCAGTAATCAGATTCAGCTGATCTTTCGAACAGGTTTCGGTAATGTTGACGCTGTATCCCTTGACCGACTGGTCTCTTTTATTACGGTAGCTGCAGTCCGGATCATGCGGCGATTGGACACTGTTGGAATTGATCTCTGCTTTATTCCGAGGCTCAACCCCTCCGTCAACCCGCTGAAATTGCTCGGTAAAAACCCGTTCCAGAATTTCGCGGTACGGATTATCCTTAACTGCTCGTAACAACCGATAGATGAGTAATCCAAGGGTTTGCATCCGCGATTGTACTTCTTCCTTTGTGCTGCGGTAAACAACCTTTTCTCCCTCTTCGCTCAGCAGGGTTTTCAGATCTTCCCGGTCATTGCGTCCCATTTTCTTGCGCAAATCCGACTCGTCCAGGGCTTCGCAAAACTTCCGCAAGGTTTCATGAATGACTTCGTACCGCGAGAACCAGGCAATGTTGCTGCCAATCAGCTTGCTGTCCATCCGGATGAGTTTTCCGTTTACATTGAACTCATGGACCTGCTTCTGGGTTACTTGCTTGAACACGAAATCAAACAGGTTTACTCCCGTGGCCCGTTCATGTTCATAAATCCGCTGGCGCAGTAAATAATAGGTGGACTCCGCCGGCACAGGCTCGTCCAGATTCATCAGCCCCAGCGTACTACGGAACAACAGGTTGTATTCGCATTGTTCAAACAACTGCTTGTCGCTGTAGGATAGGCTTTCCTTCAAAATCATCATTCCCACTAATAAGCGTATCGGTGAATTGGGTGCCCCCGTACCAGTACCATCAAATAAAATCCGGAAGGGCTCTTCATCCATGGACGCAACCACATGCTGACGAAACAGGTTGTTCCAGCCTTTGGGGTCTTCCATCCGCTTCCTGGCTTTTTTGCTCAGCAGGCTGTTCATCCCGGAAAACAGGTCGATTTGTGGATTCGGTTGAGATTTCTTGAACATCGTTGTTTATCTTTGTCTATAGGATAAAGCTACGAATTTTAATTGAATCAGCCTAATAATCAGTAACTTATGTTCCACGTGGAACGTATTTATTTATCAACCAAGTTATTAACAGTGCTCCGACTTTTCGGAGTGGACTCATAAATTAAACTTTAACTATTACCTAACCTGGACAAGCCAGAACCAAACAGGTTTTAAAAGTTGGTCAAAAAAAAATCCTTCTGCAAAGCTTATCAATAAAGAGATACAGAGGGTAATCAAAAATATTGTGCCAAAATAAACATCAATTTAAAAGATAAGGTACTAATACAGCCCCTATAATTGCTATTACAACCACAATTATTATTATAGTTAAGGCTATCGCCAAAATTGCCATTACAATATAATAAACGGCGACACCAATAATTGTAACAACCCCTCCGAATAAAAGAGTAGAAACAGTCGATGAAAGTACAGTGAAACCACATTTCCAACCGTCATGCTTAATTCCTTGTGGAACTTCACCTGGATATTTATAAAAAGCTAAAATAAATCGTCCAAGCCCAGACTTTGTCTTTGAATGTTTTTTCTCAATTGCACTATGAAATTGGAAAATTGCATTATTCAACCAATCAAAGTTGAAAAATGCAATAAGTACAACTAATAACAAAAGCGAAAGGGTTATAAGAACAACTAATTCCTGAATGTTTAAAGTATTATACATGTCTTCAATTATTTAAGGTTTTATAAAATTCTAAAAAATTACAACAACTTGTATTTTTAAATGGTAGAAAAATTGCACTTTTTGGCAAGCTTTAGTTTGAGGGTCGGCATGTGCGGATTGCCAATGTGTGCAATGTGCGATGGCTCTTTAAAAACAAAAAATGTGGGTTGGCAAAAATTAAAAACTTTATCGGGTCGGCTGGTGTGGTCGGCAGTCATTCCGA
>QYQM01000101.1 GCA_007280905.1 Porphyromonadaceae bacterium
CTCTACATTTGCACGATTATGCGTCTCTAAATCAATGTATTTAGACGCATTTATGCGTCTCTACAATTTCGAGAAATCCATCGAGGCCAGTCTCTGATAGCTGCGGAATCTCCACTTTGCATTTTCCTCGGCAGAAGTGAAGAGCTCATCAGCAATTTCCGGGAATGCTTTCTTCAACGAAGAGAAACGAACTTCACCCATCAGGAAGTTTTTAAACTGAGACCAGTCGGGATCTTTTGAATCCAGTTCGAACGGGTTTTTACCGGTACTCTCCAAAAGCGGATTGTAACGGAAGAGTGACCAATAGCCGCTTTTTACTGCATTTTCTTCTTCCAATTGCGACTGCCCCATACCCACGCGAAGACCATGATTGATACAAGGTGAGTACGCGATGATAATCGATGGTCCTGGATAAGATTCAGCCTCTTTAATGGCCTTCAGGAACTGGTTCTGGCTAGATCCCATGGCGACTTGTGCCACGTATACATAACCATAGGACATAGCCATCATCCCCAGGTCTTTTTTGCGGATCCTCTTACCCGAAGCAGCAAATTTCGCAATGGCTGCAATCGGGGTCGATTTGGATGACTGACCGCCGGTATTCGAATAAACTTCGGTATCGACAACCAATACATTCACATCTTCGCCTGAGGCGAGAACATGGTCCAGACCGCCAAATCCGATATCATATGCCCATCCGTCACCACCTATAATCCAGACTGATTTTTTCACCAGGTATTGCTCAAGGGGGTTGATCTCCTGTGCAATAGAGTGCGTTTCGTTTTTAAGGGCAGCTATAACCTTTTCTGAGGCAACCTTAGATTCCCCGGCTTTATCCTTATTGGCTATCCATTCGCCGAAAGCCTGGCGGGTAGTCTCATTAACCGCATGCATGGTTTCAGCCATTTTTTTGGCAACCCGGTCGCGAAGCTTGTTCACGCCCAGTGCCATTCCGTATCCATATTCGGCATTGTCTTCAAACAGTGAGTTACCCCAGGCTGGTCCTTTCCCAAGATTGTTGGTGGTAAAAGGAGTCGACGGAGCTGATCCGCCATAAATAGAAGAACACCCGGTGGCGTTGGAAATGATCATCCTGTCGCCGTACAGTTGCGTAATCAATTTGATATAAGGCGTTTCACCACAGCCGGCACAGGCACCCGAGAATTCGAACAGAGGCTGGGCAAACTGTGAATTTTTAACCGATTTTTCTTTCCCAAGAACGGTATCCTTGTATCCGACTTTTTCGTGCATATAAAGCCAACGGTCGACCTGATCCATCTGGGTACCCAGCGGTTTCATCACCAGGGCCTTTTCCTTGGACGGACAAACATCGGCACAATTACCGCAACCGGTGCAGTCCAGAACGCTTACCTGGATACGGAACTGGTATTCTTTAGTTCCGCCTGTGCCTTTAGCCGAAGTGGTTCCAACCGGTGCACCAGCGAGTTCATCAGCGGTCATCAGGAACGGACGAATGGCAGCATGAGGGCAAACATAGGCGCACTGGTTACATTGGGTACAGTTATCAACCTGCCATTCTGGAACATTCACAGCAATACCGCGTTTTTCAAACCGTGTGGTTCCCGATGGGAATGTACCATCCTCGCGGCCAAGAAATGCGCTTACCGGAAGGTCATCGCCCTTCTGTGCATTGATCGGTTCAACCACATTTTTGATAAAAGCAGGAACATTACGGTCGTCCTGATCTTTTTTAAGAACGATATCCTTCCATTCGGCAGGAACAGCTACCTCAATATATTCGGTTCCCCGGTCAATTGCAGCATAGTTCATCTGAACAATATTCTCGCCTTTCATTCCGAATGATTTCTTTATAGCACCCTTCATCTGGGTAACTGCCAATTCATAAGGAATTACGTTGGCGATTTTGAAGAAGGCTGATTGCATGATGGTGTTTGTACGGCCGCCAAGCCCGATCGCTTCAGCGATTTCGGTTGCATTGATGGTAAAGAACCGTATATTCTTTTCCGCCAGGGTTTTCTTGATATGATCCGGCAGTCGTTTATTGGTTTCCTCAACATCCCAGATTGAGTTGAAGAGGAAAGTGCCACCCTTTTTCAGACCTTTCAGCATATCATATTTATCCAGATAGGAAGGAACATGACAAGCTACAAAGTCGGGTGAATTAACAAGATAAGGGGATCTGATAGGTGCATCACCGAAACGAAGATGGGAGGTGGTGAAACCGCCTGATTTCTTGCTGTCATAGGCAAAATAGGCCTGGCAGTATTTCCCGGTATTTTCTCCGATAATCTTGATTGAGTTCTTGTTGGCGCCAACGGTTCCATCAGCACCCAATCCGTAGAATTTAGCCTGGAAAGTTCCTTTTGGAGCCAGATCGATGTCGGGCAGCAAGGGAAGCGACTTATAGGTTACATCATCAACGATACCTAATGTAAAATCATTTTTAGGTTCGGCCATTTTCAGGTTTTCGAAAACGGACAGAACCATTGCAGGTGTCGTATCCTTTGAGCTCAATCCGTAACGTCCGCCGATGATCATCGGGGCATTGGCTTCGTCATAGAAAAGGTTCCTGACATCGAGGTACAAGGGTTCGCCGGGGGCACCAGGTTCTTTGGAGCGGTCGAGGACAGCAATTCTTTTAACCGATCTCGGGAATATTTTCCAGAAGTATTTTGCCGAGAAAGGACGGTACAGGTGGCAGGTAATCAGACCAACCTTTTCGCTTTGGGAGGTCAGGTAATCGATCACCTCTTTAGTGGTTTCGGTGATACTGGCCATAGCAAGGATAATGTTTTCAGCATCGGGTGCTCCGTAATAGGTAAACGGATGATATTCGCGCCCGGTAAGCTTGCTGACTTCCAGCATATAATCTTCAACAATATCCGGAACCTTATCATAAAATGGATTCGATGCCTCTTTGGCCTGGAAGAAAATATCCGGATTCTGGGCAGTTCCGCGGGTTACAGGGTGTTCCGGATTGAGAGCGCGGTCCCTGAACTCCTGAAGTGCTTTATAATCAAGCAGTGGAGCCAATTGTTCCTGGTCGAGGACCTCGATTTTCTGCACTTCGGCAGATGAGCGAAATCCATCGAAGAAATGGAGGAAAGGCACTCTGGATTTGATAGCTGAGAGGTGGGCAACTGCGGCAAGATCCATGATTTCCTGGACACTTCCGGTAGCCAGCATGGCGAAACCGGTTTGGCGCGTTGCATATACGTCGCTATGGTCGCCGAAAATCGATAATGCATGTGCTGCCACGGTTCTGGCACTGACATGGAAAACAGCCGGCAATAACTCGCCTGCCATCTTGTACATATTCGGGATCATCAGCAAAAGTCCTTGCGAACAAGTATAGGTAGAAGTCAATGCTCCGGCCTGTAAACTTCCATGAACTGCACCTGAGGCTCCACCTTCTGATTGCATCTCGGCCACACGGACAGTCTCCCCAAAAATGTTTTTCCTGCCGTTAGCTGCCCATTCGTCTATGTTTTCAGCCATTGTGGATGATGGAGTGATGGGGTAAATGGCAGCTACCTCGCTGAACATATAGGCTATGTGCGAAGCTGCCTGGTTACCGTCACAGGTTATGAATTTCTTTTTTAACATGTTGATAGTATTTTGATAAAACAACCTTCATAAATCGGGGGCGAAAGTAATAATTACAGAGGCAAAAAGCTATGATAAATACCATAAATAAGCACCTCGTTAGCATCAAAAGGTCCCCGCTTTCGCGGGGATGACAAGAGCTCTTGCAGGCTTTCCGCAGGTGCACCTTTCATCCCCGCGAAGGCGGGGACCCCCTTCACGCTGTACTGACTTCGCATAGCGGCGATCTCTTGAAGCTACTCTGAGTTCATCGAGATCAGAAACTCTTCATTAGTGCGGGTTCCGTTAAGTTTATCGCGCATAAACTCCAGTGCTTCAGCCGGATTCATATCAGAGAGATAGTTTCGGAGGACCCACATTTTGTTCAGGAAATCCTTTGAATGCAGCAAATCTTCACGGCGGGTGCTGGACCCCTGAATATCTACAGCCGGCCAGATCCGTTTGTTGGCCAATTTACGATCGAGCTGCAATTCCATGTTACCGGTGCCTTTGAACTCTTCAAAGATCACTTCATCCATTTTTGAACCGGTATCAATCAGGGCTGTAGCCAGAATGGTAAGGCTGCCGCCATTTTCAATATTCCTTGCTGCGCCGAAAAACCGTTTAGGCTTATGCAGCGCATTGGCATCCACCCCGCCCGACAATACCTTTCCTGAGGCTGGCTGAACGGTATTATACGCACGGGCGAGCCTTGTAATGGAATCGAGGAGAATAACCACGTCATGTCCGCATTCCACGAGCCTTTTTGCCTTTTCAAGCACAATAGTAGCAACCCTGACATGTTTTTCGGCAGGCTCATCAAAGGTGCTCGATATAACCTCTGCGTTCACTCCGCGAGTCATATCGGTAACCTCTTCAGGGCGTTCATCCACCAGAAGAACCATCAGATAAACATCCGGATGATTGGCTGCAATGGCATTCGCAATTTCTTTTAGCAGGATCGTTTTACCAGTTTTCGGCTGAGCGACAATCAGTCCGCGCTGACCTTTACCGATTGGTGAGAACATATCCACTATACGGGTTGAAACCGTACATTCCGGATGGCTCGTAATATCGAATTTTTGATCAGGGAAAAGAGGAGTCAGGTAATCAAACGGCACACGGTCACGAACAAATTCGGGATTCCGGCCGTTTATCTGCATAACTTTAATGAGCGGGAAAAACTTCTCACCTTCTTTAGGCGGCCTCACGGAGCCCGTTACGGTGTCACCGGTTTTCAGGGCAAACAGCTTGATCTGCGATTGAGATACATAAATATCATCGGGAGAGTTCAGGTAGTTATAGTCGGCTGAGCGAAGAAATCCATAACCCTCCTGCATAATTTCAAGTACGCCGGTGCTGGTGATATATCCGTCAAAATCATACAGATCCGTTTTCTTAGATTCGTCAGACTCCTTAAGTTTCAGTTCATCAGGAGCTTTTTCACGGATGGTGATTTCGCGGGCTTTTGGTTGGGACACTTTAGATTCTTCCGCTTCCTTTACCTTTCTGGCATTCCTTCCAAAAGCCGGTGTTGGTGTCACCGGAGTTCCGGGTGCGCCTCCACTGGAAGGCTGAACATTTAATATCGGTGCCGGCAAAGGAGTCACCATTGGTTTGATAAAAGCAGGGGGAGCTGACGGAACCACCGGTAGAACCGGTTTAGTTTCAGCATCTTCGTCATCCGTTACCGGTTTAATATCGGGGCGGGTAGAAAACAGCGGTCCGGGTTCTTTCTTTTCAATGGTAATCCTTTTACGGAAGGCTTTCTGAGTATCAACAACTTCAGCTGGTTCAACTTCTTCCTTCCTAACCTTTGGGGCCGTTTTTTTGGATTTGTTTTCAGATGCCTGAATAGCTTGCTGATCAAGGATCTGGTAGACCAGATCCTGCTTTTTAAAAGATTCGACCCTCTTAATACCCAGTTCTTTGGCAATATCTCTAAGTTCAGTCAACAACTTATTGTTGAGTTCGAGAATATCATACATAAATTATCAGTTTGTAATTAACCACATCTAAAATTGGTTCGGGGAAATTTTCAGGATTCTTCAAACGAATTATCCGACTAACTCCGTCGGTTACCTGTCAATGGATATGTAACCGGTACAAAATTAGGAATTTTTTGTAACAATAAAAAAAAACCTTCTTTTTTTACTTTCCATATGCAACATTTATAATTCATTACCGTAAAGAATAACTAAGAAACGCTAATCACCTGGCACCATGCGACAATTAAAAATCACCAGGCAGGTTACCAACCGGGACCTTCCCTCTTTGGATAAGTACCTGCAGGAGATTGGCCGCAGAAACCTCATCAATCCGAATGAAGAGGTTGAATTGGCCCGCCGGATTAGTGAGGGTGATCAACAAGCAATGGAGAAACTGATCCTGGCAAATCTGCGGTTTGTAGTCTCCGTTAGTAAACAGTATCAAAATCAGGGATTAACTTTACCTGATCTGATCAATGAGGGTAATATCGGCCTGATCAAGGCGGCTGAGAGATTTGATGAAACCAAAGGGTTTAAATTCATATCCTATGCCGTTTGGTGGATCAGGCAGTCCATCCTGCAAGCGATAGCGGAGCAGTCGCGCCTGGTAAGGCTTCCTTTAAATAAAATCGGGTTGATGAACAAACTCAACCGCGCTATATCCCGAATGGAACAAAACCTTGGACGAACGCCTTCAGAAGAAGAAATTGCCGAAGAAGTGGATATCGATATTGAAGATATCCAAAGATTTCTCAACAATAACGGACGGCATGTTTCGATGGATGCCCCGCTTTCTCCGGGTGATGAAAGCAATCTGTATGATGTGATACTGAATCCCAATGCTTCCAGTCCGGAGGATGATCTTCTGAATGATTCCCTTAATATGGAGATCGAACGGGCTCTTAAACACATCGGGGAAC
Source organism: Porphyromonadaceae bacterium (assembly GCA_007280905.1). Taxonomy (GTDB): domain Bacteria; phylum Bacteroidota; class Bacteroidia; order Bacteroidales; family UBA12481; genus UBA12481. Next base: position 6,476 of record QYQM01000101.1, read on the forward strand.
GCGAAGCCGAAATCATCCGCCTATTCTATGGCTTGCATGGTTTAACTCCTCTTTCACTTGACGAAATAGGCGAAAAATTCAATCTCACCCGGGAAAGGGTACGCCAGATCAAGGAGAAATCGATCCAGAAGCTTAAAAGTTCTACCCGTAACCGATTGCTCAGAAATTATCTGGGATGATATTGGGTGTTGGGTATCCGGTGTCGGATATCGGTTAAATTCGCGGTTAGGGACGGGGTCCCCGCCTGTCAGCGTTCGCGGTTAGGGACGGGGTCCCCGCCTTCGCGGGGATGACAAGGCTTCGATATTGAGTTGTGAGTTCTATGTTGTAAGTTTGTACTCATAATCTTTTGTCTGAAACTCTGAAACTCTGAAACTC
>QYQM01000141.1 GCA_007280905.1 Porphyromonadaceae bacterium
ACTGAAAAACTCCTGTTCCGGATCATTGCTCATGTTTGCAAATGGGAGCACAGCGATGGATATTTCTGCTGGTTTGGAGGATTTAAAAAGCTTGGGAATAAGGAGATATCCCGGCACCAGCAATGCCAGCACCAGGAAGGACCCGATTGTGTATTTTAGTATCCGGCTTTTTGGCTTATCAGCTTTTAATTTAACAACTTCCTGTATAACTTCCCCCAATGATTCCCTTTGCTGAGCTATTTCCTCTGGCAGTGCGTTCGGGTTTGATTTCAATCCGGCAATGATCTCCTTCACTGCGTTTGCCACCTTGTTGATCTGATCGCGGTAGTATGTTTTATTCAGATTGTCCTTTTTATCATCTGTTGGTTTGAGGGGCCGGTTCACGCCAGGCTCTTTATAAATAAACTCGATTGCCCTTAATGCTCCTCCCAACTCATTTTCAAGAAGCGATTTATCTTCCAAATCGATGTTATGAATCTTCACCGGCAATATCCTGCTGGTTACATTTCCGCTGGCCAGCCGTCATGTTTGTTGTCTTTCTGGCGGTAGCTGATGAAGATGTCGTATTCGAAACCGGGCAGAACAGAAGGCATAATTTTGTTTTTAAGGGTATCCGCATGGCTTAGTAAACTCAAACATACAGAACTTGCAATCCAAATCCCTGGTTTTCAATGAAATTTTCAATTGTGATTTTGAAAACATCCAGGAGATGCTTTAAACCGGCAAATCCAGAGGCCGGTTGTGGTAGGTGATCCGCCAATCGCTCAGCTCCTCAATCATAAGATTAGAGATCCGGTAAGCCACATCTTTTATTCGCTTAAACAAATGTATACCTGACTTTTCATCTGAGGATTGCAGGGCTGTTTTCAACCCGGAAAGTTCCGCAGACAGTATGGAATATTCATGTTGCATGGATTCAGATGTTTTAGCCAGGGTTTTAAATTCCCCCTGGTTACGTGAACCCGTATTCCCATACCCAGCGGAGCCAGTAGCCTTAACTGTCGAATCCACTCAGCAGCCAGACGATAGTCGAGCCAGCGGCTATGCCATCTCTTTGAGCGACTTCGGAATACCAGGAAAAGTATACCAAGAAGTGTAATCAATTCAATCGCAACCATGATCGATTCTCCCGCTTCATTCTCATAAGTCAGCCATCCCGCAACCAACGGGAACAATGCCAAGCCAACCGCCAAAGCGGCAAGCAAAAAGGTAAGAATATAGCCGCTGCGGTAAAAATCACCATAATACCCGGATAACCGGTCGAAATACGAAAAATTCGACTGGACAACCCGGCTGATGTCTGGATCCTTGTTTTCAAACCCCTGAATCTGTTGAGTTGTCACGGCTTGTCCCCCTGGCTTGAAGAGTAAGAAAATGGAACCCAATTTACCCTTCCCGAGCAAGAAGCAGAATAATTTCCACAAAAAAGCAGTATTACGCCTTGGGTATCGTTCCTTATAAAAATCAGATAACCGTTGTTTCGCCGATTTCTCCGCTTTATTAATGGAACCTCCGGAGGCTGGCAAAGCAAGAATTCCGGCTATGATTTCAGCAAGTGTTGCACTATCCCCTGATTTAACAGGTACCTGCCGACCATCTGAATCCGGAGCAGGAAGCTGATGGGCTTCATCCAATACCATCCAGCCGTGAGGTGCACGGGCATCGATCCAAACTACCGGAATATGCAGCCGAAGCGCTTCCCTGAGCATATCTTCGGTTCCTCCAACCGCGACCTGAGAGATTCCATCCCAAACAAAAAGTAGCAGATCTGATTGATTTAAAACCATTTTTCCGCCAGCTTTATACGATTGAGATTCCTGATTCCGGTCACCGATCAGTTCGAAACGTGTTAAACCCACCGTATGTTCTGCTTGATCCAAAAGATGTTGGAACCGGATCAGCGAATCGGGCTCCAGCGCTTTTCCAGGGGCGAAATCGGCCTCAAATTCCTGCTGGGGAAAGGGCATCGGACAACTTAAAGCATAGCCAAGTTTCATGGCTTCCTCAGCAAACATCCTGTCGGTACCTTCGGCGAGGGATGAGGCAGCCTGCATTAAAGGGGCATCTCCTGAATACCATTTGTAATCTGCCTGCCAAATCCGTGATACCTCTTCCTTGGCATTCGCCAATATCAGAGCCAGTGCCTTCGACAACAAAAGCTGGTCGGCACCTGTCAACCGGTTGGGCCGGTGGCCGACAAAGCCAATGCGGAAAGTCAGCGGAGGACGAAGATGCACTGAAGTCTTAGTTGTTACCATGAGTCATTTACCGGTATTCTAATCTCTTTCTTCTCGTTTCTTAACGTCCTTAACGCCCTCACGTCCTTAACGATCTAATAGTTGCCTTGCTTCATTCCGAAGAAATTCCAATGCTGCCTGCGTAGGCGAACTATCGGCGTCCATCTGAATTTCGATAATTTTCTTGCTCAGGTCGAGCGCCGGTCCATCCGGGTCAACCTGCATGGCAGCTTTGTTGACCATTTTCAGTGTTCCTTCCTTGGCATTTCTGACCACATTCCAGGCATCACCCGAAATGTAAATTTGCTGTGAGAGATTATGCTCATACTCAGCCCGTATGACCGCCAGCAAATGCTGGTGGAAATCCCGTGCTGTGAACTCATCGCTTTGTTCCCTGACAACCAGTGAATCAACGGTGATCCGTTCCAGAAACAATGCAAGTCTTTCATAAGCCTGCAATCTCATGGGTAATGTCTTTTTCCGGTCCTGGAGAAGCAGATCGCGGTCACGATCACGGACGACCGACTTGAAATAGTTCTTGATCATCACGGTAGCTGTTAAAAAAACCACAATGGATGGGATCGTGTATTTCAGGATTTCCAGAATGTCTTGCATGGCTTTAAGGTTAAAATGAATTTCAATTTATGCAGTTTTATAGCCACAAAGGTAAAAATTGTAACTTTAGCCACTTCTATTTTTAAAGCGACTTATAAAATGAAAGTTGATCAGGTTTCGAAAAGATTGCAGGTATTGGCAATATCTGAAACTTTGGCTATGGCCCAAAAAAGCAGGGAGTTAAGGAGTCAGGGATTTGACATAATCGATTTGAGTTTGGGTGAGCCGGATTTTAATACACCGGAACATATTAAGGAGGCTGGAGTTGAAGCTATTCGCCAAAACTTCACACACTATTCGCCTGTACCCGGGTATCTTGATTTGCGCCAGGCTATAGTAACCAAAATGAAGCGCGACAGTGGCCTTGATTTTACCGCGGATCAGGTTGTGGTATCCAATGGCGCCAAACAATCTATCGGCAATGTGTTGCTAAGCACTGTTGACCCTGGTGATGAGGTAATTATGCCGGCTCCTTACTGGGTTTCTTATCCGGAGATCATTAAAATGGCTGAAGGGAAGGCTGTTGTGGTTAATGCCGGAATTGAACAGAATTTCAAAATCACTGCCGGTCAGCTGGAGGCAGCGATAACCCCAAAAACCAGGGCCTTTTTGTTCAGTTCGCCTTCAAACCCAACCGGTGAAATTTATTCGCGCAGTGAACTATCCGAACTGGCCGCGGTATTTGAAAAGCACCCGCAAATCCTGATCATCTCAGACGAGATATATGAATGTATTAATTACGATGGTAAGCATCAATCTATTACCCAGTTTGAACCAATCCGGGATAGGGTGGCAATAATCAACGGTGTTTCAAAAGGTTATGCGATGACCGGCTGGAGGATTGGATATATGGTTGGTCCCCTGTGGCTGGCGATAGCCTGTCAAAAACTTCAGGGACATTATACCTCCGGAGCGAGCTCGATTGCGCAGAAAGCTTCTATCGCCGGATTGATTGGCGACCAGTCGGCTATCAAAATCATGGTAGCTGAATTCAAGAGCAGGCGCGACCTGGTGGTTAAACGTCTTTCGGCCATACCCGGAGTCCGGACCAACAATCCCCCAGGTGCATTTTATGTGCTGCCTGATGTAACAGCTTTTATTGGAAAATCGGATGGCCAGACCCTTATAGCCAGCGAAACCGACCTGGTGTTGTACTTGCTGCATGAAGCACATGTCGCAATGGTTTCAGGTTCGGCATTCGGTGCTCCGGGATGCATCCGGATTTCTTTTTCCACTTCGCAGGAGAATATTAATAAAGCTATTGACCGCATCGCCGGGGCTTTATCCAGGCTAAAATAGTTATATGCCACGGAAGAAGCTATTACTTAAAGGCGGCCTCATCGGAGGGGCTTTAGTCATTTTATTGCTGGTTACCGGCGGAAGTGTTTTGTATACCTGGATTTACAGTCCAAGCCTCACCAAACCGGAAAAGGATTCTGTCTATTTTTTTGTCAGAACCGGATCGCAGTATCCTCAGGTTTATATGGATTTCAAGAAGTCAGGCTGGTTAAAATATGATCGGGGTTTCGATTGGGTTGCCAAGAGAAAAGAGTACCCGGGAAACATAAAACCGGGTCGCTATCTGCTGCTTAAAGGGATGTCCAATTCGCAAATAGTGGATATCCTCCGATCTGGCAGGCAGGCCGAGGTGAATCTGGTATTCAATACCACCCGGTATTTCGATCGGATGGCCGGGGTTATTTCAAAACAAATCGAAGCCGATTCAGCTGCATTAATCAAAGCTTTCCGTGATACACTGGTGATGTGTTCATTCGGATTCACACCGGACCAATGGCGGACGATGTTTCTTCCCAATACATACCGTTTTCTCTGGAACACCAATGCAGAGCAATTCCTCGAAAGGATGAACCAGGAGTTTAAAGCATTCTGGAATCCGGCACGGGAGAGCCGCCTTAAGGAAATAGGTTTGGATAAATTCCAGCTGATGTCATTGGCTGCGATAGTTCAGGAAGAGACATTTAAGCCTGAAGATATGCCCATCGTAGCCGGCGTATATATGAACCGGATTAAAAAAGGCATCAGGCTTCAGGCCGATCCAACGGTTATTTATGCTTTAGGTGATTACTCTATAAAACGGGTCCTTCATAACCACTTAACTATTGATTCCCCCTATAATACTTACAAATATGCCGGTTTGCCCCCGGGGCCTATCAGGATTCCTTCCGTTCAGGCGATCGATGCATGCCTGAACTATCAAAAACATGATTACCTGTATTTCTGTGCTAAAGAGGATTTCAGCGGCTATTCGGTATTTGCCCGGTCGTACAGCGAACATCTGGCAAATGCGAGAAAATACCAGCGGGCCCTCGATAGAAATTAAATTACCCGGATTTCCATTTCGAGTTTTATCCCAAATGACTTTTTAACCGATTCTACTATTCTGTCCGCCAGGCTGAGTACCTCATAGGCGGTTGCACTGCCGTAATTGACTAACACCAGGGCTTGTTTAGGATACACGCCGACGTGTCCTTCACGGAAACCTTTCCATCCGCACTGCTCGATCAGCCACCCGGCAGGAATTTTAACGGTTCCGGGATCATGGTAGTACGTTGGCATTTCAGGATATTGTTCCCGCAGGAGCCTGGCCTGGCATGCACTGATTACCGGGTTTTTAAAGAAGCTTCCGGCATTACCGATCTCAGCGGGATCGGGCAACTTTGAACGGCGAATCCGGATAACCGCTTCCCTCACCTCCTTGATATCAGGTTGGTAACCTGTTGAAAATTCCTGCTTCAAAAGTGTATAGGTGAGATTGACCCGCGGATCTTTATCTAACAGAAAAATAACCTCCCATACCAGCCATGACCGGTAAGCGGGATCCTTAAACAAGCTGTCGCGATATCCGAAACGACATTCATCACGGGAGAGCGTAAATTGGCGGGATGTTGAAAGATCTATAACACTGACGGACTCCACCCAAATTGCGACTTCAGTGCCGTAAGCACCAATATTCTGGATCGGGGCTGCACCAACTGAACCCGGGATAAGAGAGAGGTTTTCAAGGCCGCCATAGCCGTGACTGACTGTCCACTCCACAAATTCATCCCAATCCAGGCCGGCACCGCATTTTATCAGGACAGAATCCCGTGATACTTCGAGTATGGTAATATCGGTGTTGACTGCATGAATAACCGTTCCAACGTTCGGAACGCTTAACAGGATATTACTGCCGGTGCCAATCAGAAGCAGGTTGTTTTGATCTATATTGTTGGTATTCAGTGCATCTAAAAGCTCTTTTTGATCATCTGTTTCAATAAACAAATGGGCGATGGAGTCCAATCCGAATGAATTGGATTGTTTCAAAGGATAATTCTGAAAGATCTTTATCATGGTACAAAGATAAGTTCGTTATAATAAAACCGCTATTTTTCGTTTTATTGTTACCTAGTGATAAAAATAACCACGGAGACACGGAGAACACAGAGAGACACAGAGATGATTATTAAAAGATACCTATATGAATTTTCTGATCTCCGTGAAACTCGGTGGTCTCCGTGCCTCCGTGGTGAGCGGCTACAATTCCAACAAACCGAATTTTTATGAAGAAACGCGTCATCCTTGCGGTAACCAATGACCTCTCAGGTGATCAGCGTATTCATAAAGTTGCGATGAGCCTGATCAAATTCGGATACCAACCTGTGCTGGTTGGCCGCCGGTTGCCTGATTCCTTGCCGGTTTCACGGCCTTATGGATGCCGGAGATTCAGGTTGCTTTTTAGTAAAGGCCCACTTTTTTATATAGCTTACAATATCAGGCTATTACTTTATCTTCTTTTTGCTAAAGCCGATATCTTTCTGGCTAATGACCTGGATACACTTCCAGCGGTGTTCGTGGCAGGCCTGATTCGCAGAAAAAAAATCGTTTATGATTCCCATGAATACTTTACCGAGGTACCAGAACTGGTTAACCGGGGACGGGTTAAAAGAATCTGGGAATTTATCGAGGCATTTATTTTCCCGCGATTAACATTTGTATATTCTGTAAATAGTTCTATTGCAAATATTTATGAATTAAAATACGGTACCGCAGTGAGGGTGATCCGCAATGTGCCATCAGCTAAGCGGCCAGAACCGGTTTCCGGAAGCTTACCTGCCGGGTTTGGAGACTGTCCGGTAATTATTTACCAGGGAGCGGTTAATGTTGGCAGAGGATTGGAGGAAATGATACATGCCCTGCCACTGATGCCGGATTATCATTTGCTCATTGTCGGAGATGGTGATATCAAGGTTCAACTTGAGGATTTAGTGAGGCGTCTTGATCTGGGAAACAGGGTCTTTTTCGCCGGTAAAGTGCCGTTCGATCAACTTTCGTGGTTTACCCGACAAGCTGTTTTGGGAATGAGCCTTGAGCAGGACTTAGGCCTGAACTATCATTATGCCCTTCCCAACAAACTTTTTGATTACCTGCAGGCTGGAATTCCCGTAATCGCTTCGGATCTGCCGGAGATAAGACAAGTTGTTGAGAAAGTGGGATTTGGTGTGATAGTTGACCGATTTGATCCGGAATATCTTAGTCAAACCATTAAATCGATGTTATACAATCCGGAATTGCTCCAAATCTGGAGGGAATGCGCATTAGCTGCTGCCCCTGATTATACCTGGGAAGCCGAAGAAAAGGAATTATTGAATTTTTTTCCGATTGAAAAATAATTCGAAAATGACAACCCCGGCGGGCCGGTGCAGGGCCTGCTATTATTTGGCCTAAAGGCCATAATATTTTGATTGCTAATGCAATGGGGCTGGGATAAAATGCCAAATCGCTTCTATGACCAATGTGCCCAATTATTAATTGCCACTACCTTTAGGTAGTGGATCAGTTTGATTAACAATGATTTATGGGCTTTAGCCCAATTTCTTGATTGCTGATATAAAATTTGATCAATATTGTGAGAAAATTGGCCTAAAGGCCATAAGATTCTGAGGATCAATTCAATCCACTAGCTAAAGCTAGTGGCAATTGATAAGAGAAT
>QYQM01000159.1 GCA_007280905.1 Porphyromonadaceae bacterium
ACCTTGCAGTGAGCGAGCACGGTAAGCGAATCGGGATTGAGAAATTCTTTGAAATTCTGCTCCTTATGCCCGTCAGGATCGGGATCACTGAACAACCGGTCGTACAAACGAACCTCGGCATCCAACGCGTGCGGTACTGACACCCAATGGAGGGTGCCTTTTACCTTCCGCTGGGCTTCGGCTGATCCGCTGTGACTCGAGGGATCGTAAGTGACATGAATTTCGGTAATCTGTCCATCGGATTTTTTTACAACCGATTCACATTTAATGATATATGCCGATTTTAAACGGACTTCGCTACCGGGTGACAGGCGGAAATATTTCTTTGGCGGATCTTCCATGAAGTCGTCGCGCTCAATATATAATTCGCGGCTGAAAGGCATTTTACGCCTGCCTGCTGATTCATCTTCGGGATTATTAACCGTTTCGAGTTCTTCGGTTTGTCCAACCGGATAGTTGTCGATGATCAGTTTAACCGGATACAGAACAGCCATCACGCGAGGAGCGATTTTATTGAGATCCTCACGTATGCAGAACTCGAGCAGGGCAACATCGATCACATTTTCACGCTTGGCTATCCCAACCAGCTCAGTAAAAGCCCGGATAGATTCGGGGGTATATCCGCGCCTGCGCAAACCATGCAGGGTTGGCATCCGTGGATCGTCCCACCCGCTGACATGCCCTTCAGTAACCAGTTGCAGCAGTTTCCGCTTGCTCATGATGGTATAGCTGAGGTTCAACCGGGCAAATTCTATCTGACGACTCGGGAAAATTTCCAGCTCCTGGATAAACCATTCATACAATGGCCGGTGGGTAACAAACTCAAGGGTACACAGGGAATGCGTTATGCCTTCGATCGAGTCGCTTTGACCATGAGCCCAGTCATACATCGGGTATATGCACCATTTATCGCCGGTGCGGTGGTGGTGGGCATGACGGATGCGGTAGAGGATCGGGTCGCGCATCTGCATATTCGTGGAGGCCAGGTCAATCTTTGCCCTGAGCGTCATGGAATCATTCGGGAACTCACCGTTCTTCATTCGCCTGAATAGGCCGAGGTTCTCCTCAACAGGCCGGTCACGGTATGGACTTGGCTGATCGGGTTCAAAATCCGTTCCGCGGGTGGCGTTTACCTCTTCAGCCGAAAGCTGGCAAACGTAGGCCTTGCCTTTGCTGATCAATTTCAGCGCAAATTCATAAAGCTGATCAAAATAGTCGGATGCATAGAATTCACGGTCTTCCCAATCGAATCCCATCCACTTGATATCTTTGCGGATAGCATCTACATAAGAGGTGTCCTCGGTAATCGGGTTGGTATCATCGAAGCGAAGGTTGCACTTGCCGCCATGTTCACTGGCGATGCCGAAATCAAGACAAAATGCCTTGGCATGTCCGATATGCAGATATCCGTTGGGTTCGGGCGGGAAACGGGTTTGCACGCGGCCTCCGTGTTTTCCTGATTTAAGATCCTCTTCAACGATCTGTTCGATGAAATTCAGGGGTTTGGATTCATCGTCTTTCAGTGCATCTTTTTCGTCAGTCATGATAACCAAAGGCTTAAAAATTGTGGATACAAAGATAGTGATTTAGCAGCCTTAATCACCCTCGTTAGTGTGAAAAGGTCCCCGTCTTCGCGGGGATGACAGAACAAGCGTTTTGTACATTATGTTTGTTGATATAGATGCAGGTAATTATCTTCGTGCCTCAAATCAATGAAAAATGGGCCTTATCCGCATTGAACAGATGGAGTTTTATTCGTTTCACGGGTGTTTCGAGGAGGAACGAATCGTTGGAAACCGTTTTATTGTGGACCTCGACATGGAAACGGATATGAGCCGGGCCTGCGAGACCGACAAGATCGGGGATGCCCTGAACTATCAGACCGCCTACGACCTGATCAAAGAAGAGATGAAAACCAATAGTTATCTGCTTGAACATATTGCTTACCGTATCCTCGATACCCTATTCAGAAACTTTCCGCAACTCGAAAAAGCCTCGGTGAAAGTCTCCAAAATGAACCCTCCGCTGGGCGGCAAAATTAAGTCGGTGAGTGTGGAGATATCGCGATCCCGGCAATGAATTCCCATTAGCCCCTCGTTAACGGGGACCCCTTGACGCTATACGGAGCCTACTTGAGGATTCTCACAGGCCCCATTAATCCCGATGGAATCAGGGGATCATCTTTTTTGTAAAAATGGTGCGTGGTAAAGGTATAACGGCTACTTGGCCGCGGGGTGCCGTTAAGAAGCCAGTCGGGCCACTTTCCGTTTTTGATGCCATCGTCGGGCAGGGATTCATCACCGATGAGCCTGTTCGCCCAAAGGTTGGCAATTTCGATCTCCAGTTTGTTGCCTTTTTTCTTAACGGTACCGGAAATGTTTACCTGCCAGGGTGAGGTCCAGACTACCCCAAGATCTTTACCATTGAGCCGCACCCGGGCGATGTTTTTCACCATCCCCAGATTCAGATAGAGTTCAGATTTTTTTAATGAATTGGAGGATTCATGCATGTCGAAGGTTTTAGAATACCTGGCAATTCCGGAATAGTGGCGGATTCCCTCCTCCGGCCGGGTTGACCAATCGGAAAGGGATTCAAAAACTACCTTTTCCGGTCCGCCCCAGGCGGTATCAAAAGCTACTGCCCATGGGCCTTCCAAAGTCAGAAGTATTTGTTCATCCGGGAAATTCTTTTGAGTTGTAAGTTCTTCTGATTCAGGTTGACCGGATTTGTCGAATACCACAAAGAAGCTTTGAGAAGGATCAAGTTTTATTCTGATGGATATGCCGGATGATGATGTGCTGAGGTTGTGCAGCGGACGTATCTCGCCGGTTACTGCATCCCAGAGTTCAGCATGCAACAGGCCATCGCGGAACAGGCAATCCTCCTCGACGGTTTGATCGGTGCGGTTCGAAATAAAATAGATTTCCCGGCCATCCAATCTCCGGTGGGTATATCTTATTGATCCTGAGGCTGTAAAATCGGGATTAACACCGTATTTCAAGAGCAGGGCCGCGGTTGAATCATACGGAGGATAGAGCTCGGTTTCGAGCTGTCCCGCAGGGTTTTTGGATGTAGCGAGAGAAGCACGGGCGGGGATTATCATTTTATTTCCCCATAGATCTGCCGCCATTGACCGAACCTGTTCATCGCAAGCAGGATAGCCGACAAGCGACGGCGATTTCGACGGAGGATTTCCGGTGACAACAGCTCCGGCCTTAATCAGAGAGGCGATTTTGGCAAGCAGTTCCGGGGTCATGGTTTCAATATCAGGTAAAACCAGCGCGCTGTAGGAGGCACCCCCCGGGAAAACGATCTTCCGGTTGCGCACTTCAGCCTCTTTCAGCAGCATAGGGGAACACCCATCGAATGAATAGCCCCGTTTATCGGGCAGTACATCAGTTCCTTCGAGTGCCGATTGAGGTGCACGGAAAACTTGCGGTGCACCTTCGGGGGTGAGGTATAAAATATCGGCAACTGCAGATCCCTGCGAAAGAACGAACTGGCATCTGGATACATATTTGTGATAGGCCGGAACCATGGGCCACCAGGTCTGGCCGCGATCCCAGTGAACGCCGTAAGGTCCCATGGTTACGCCGGGCTTTAACCCGTCGCCGTAAGGTTTATGGGCAAAAGTATGGTACACAAACCGGTTGATCCCAATGCTGAATGCCCAATCGCTCTGGTCTTTCATGTTGCCGGGATATTTTTTCCAGGCTTCATCAGATCCCGCTGTGAAGGATTCCGCTGCTACCACCGGCTTGCCCTGGACGTGAGCTATCGAGGTTGCTTCAATGCAGCTGAAGGCTGAATTGAAACCGAATTTATCGGTCCAGAATTCACACATCGGCACATCAGCCACACTTCCAAGATCAAGGTCGGCCGTGGGGTTCATGTCATACGGCTCGATGGACAGGCGGAAACCGTTGTGCCGGCCGAGTTTTTTGAACCGCCGGGCATGATTTTCAATAACGAGTTCCTGTGAGATTAATCGCACGTCCCACAAAAAACGCTCGCTCTGCTCAAGACTTCCGACAATCTGCCCGGTGTAGGTTGGCAGATACAATAACGGATCATATCCCCTCCGTTTTTTAAATTGCTCACGGAAATCGCCGGTCCAGTTTTGCGACCCCATTTCCCAGCTATCGATATGGATCATCGTCCAGCCCCCGCCGGTGGTGGATTTCCGGGGACCCACCTTTTTCAGTAATTTTCCTATGTATGCGTCAAAATGGGCATCAAAGGCCACCGTATCAAACTTGTCGCACTCGAATCCCAGTCCGGGCATTGGAGCCGGCCGGGTAACCGCGCCATTGTTGCGTTTGCCAAACCGAAGGATGGTCCATTTTCCGGGTGGTACCTCCCATTTGAGACTTCCGTCGGGTTGGAGTAATTTGGTGAGATCAATGATCTTCGATTGGTCAATGGCTGATCCGGGGATTTCCGGATAAGAGGCCGGAGCGGGAAGATATTGTTTTACACCTGGTTGGGAGGTGTAGGGGGCCCGGTAATAGAGGGCTTTTTCATCCACATCGGCGATTGCCAGTCTGGTTTTAGGGGAGGGATAGGCCAGAACCACCACATCTTCATACCATTCGTCGCGTATCTGTTTAAGTTCTTTCGTCAGACTCTCTTCTCCGAAGAAAGGTTTTTTGGGCACGGGTGTCGGCAGAATGGCATTGAAAGCGGACGGGCCTTTCACCTCGGTGATGCTGGCCACCAGGTGCATCATGGATTGTTCGGGTCTTACCCAGGGACCGCCGCTTCCGGCCCAGCCCGGACCGGATCCCAGGATGATTCTGATTCCCAGCCTTTCGGATTCACGAACGGCATGCACATACAGATCCTGCCACTCCTCGCTCAGGAAATCAACCTTGCCGCGCGGAACACCCACATTCACCTCCAGAAAAAGTACATACCCGATACCGGCCGCTTTCATCGATTCCAGATCGGCGGTCATCGCCTCGCGACTGGTGTTGCCATCCATGAAATACCAATAAACTCCAGGCCTGGCGGAATCGGGCGGATTGAGAAAGCCTGCCTTCAGAGAATCGGTTGGCTGTTGGGTGCATTGGGTGGCGAGCAGGCAGCTCAAGAGGGTAATTGCCAGGTGAAGAAAATTAGTGTGGCGTTTCATTGTTTACGGTTTAGTCATTGGCTAAAGATACTTAGATTTGACCTAAAGACTCACCACGGAGACACAGAGATCACAGAGAAACACAAAGATTTTTTCCGTGTAACTCCGTGATCTCTGTGTCTCCGTGTCTCCGTGGTGAGTCTTTATTGTCCTGCTTTGCCTACTCGGCGACCAATCATTAGCACGACTACCCCTGCGATTGTCAACATGCCCCCAGCTATCTGGTACGCCATCGGCAAATGACCGAAATAGAGAAATACCCCGAGCACCACAAAAAGTGAGGTAGTGCTTTGTATGATAGCTGCACGTGATGCTTCGATGTATTTTAAGGCACTGTACTGACCGATCGAAGTGAGGAATGGTCCCATAAACGATCCGATGATGATATTAAAAAGCGCGTTAGATGGAATCTTCAAATCCTGACCGTTTATCATAAGCAGCACGATGGCCAGCAACAGTAAAAAGATAGCCCGGTTGATGGCCAGCATGGTTGGGGTGATCGTTTTGATATATTTTTTAGCCGTGATGGTGCGAATGGCATAAAAGGAGGTACAAATCAGCATCAAGCCGGAACTGCCTGTCAGATAAGAATTCAGGGAACCGCCTTTATGGTAACTGATCACCAGGGCTCCGGTAAAAGTGAGCAAAACGCCGGCTATCTCCAATCCTTTAAAACGCTCGCTGAGCAATATTACGCCCAGCATAGTTACGAAAATGTATTCCATGTTCCGCAGAAATGAGGGAATGGCCGGGTTGCCGGCTACGGAAATCGCTCCGTAAAAGGTGCCGGTAGCCACCATCTCGATCAGTCCAAGCAACACCAATACCTTGAAGGATTTCCGCGAGATGTTATGGAACTTCCGGTGCTCGGCTGATCGCAGGGTATAAAGGGTGTTCCAAACGATGGCCATCGCAAACCAATAAACCCCAAACTGCGCCAGGCTCACCTGGTTAAGCGCTGCCTTGCTGAAAACATACACCGTTGAACCGGCAACTGTTGCCAGTAAAATGTAAGCATACCCTTTCAGATCCGGTTTAAGTTTCATGATTTTTGGCCGCACGAAAGTAACAAATTAACCTTTCTGCCAGATAAGCGTTTAATCAATAACGAACGGTTAAAAAGTGAAAAGATGGACAACAATGAGTTAGCCCGGGACCAGGAAATCGAGAATAAGGAATGGATGGATTCCATCGATTACATCATTGAAAATGAGGGCTATGAGCGTGCAAAAGAGATACTTTTGCTGCTGCAGACCCGATCACAACTAAAAGGGATCAATTTTACCTATCAAGGTAATACGCCCTATATCAATACGATACCTGTCAACGAGGAGACACCCTATCCCGGCAGCCGGGAGATGGAGAGAAAAATCAAGAGCATCATCCGGTGGAATGCCATGGCTATGGTAGTTCGGGCCAATAAGGAATCGGAGGGAATTGGCGGACATATATCCACCTATGCTTCCAGCGCGGCACTATATGAAGTAGGGTTCAACCATTTCTTCCGGGGCGGCGACGAAGGCCAGCGCCCGGATATGATTTATTTCCAGGGGCACGCAGCCCCTGGAATCTATGCCCGCTCGTTCCTCGAAGGACGATTTACCGAGCAGGATCTCGAGAATTTCCGCAGGGAACTCAAACCGGGCGGGGGATTATCATCTTACCCACATCCCCGTTCTATGCCGGATTACTGGCAGTTCCCGACCGTATCGATGGGCCTCGGTCCCATTATAGCGATTTATCAGGCCCGGTTTAACCGGTATATGGAAGATAAGGGACTGATCGCTAAATCAGATCAGAAAATATGGGCCTTCCTGGGCGACGGGGAGATGGATGAGCCGGAATCGATGGGCGCACTTACCCTGGCTTCCCGC
>QYQM01000088.1 GCA_007280905.1 Porphyromonadaceae bacterium
ATTCCTCACTACCCGGTTTAAAGAATCCCGTGGCTAACTTTAGAGAGTTCCTTGCAAGACTGATGTCGCCCTGCTGCTTCGCTGCTTCTGCCAGATAAACATAAATGTACCCAATGTAAGTTTCTGAGCCGGGAAAGTCCTTGTATGCATTTAGTACTGAATCGCATAAAACAATAACCTTCAATGCTTTACCTTCTTTGCTTAGTTGATATATTCGTGAGGTTTGTTGGTAAAGATCCATTGTGGAATGCCTTGTTGTTTGTGCATTGACAGAAAGAAATGAAAATAAAAGCAGATTCCAGATTAAGGTTTTCATCATTTCGGACATAATACGAATGTAGTTTAAACCTTTAATTTTTAACGTATGTTAACAAACACTGAAGAACAAAAAAAATCCACATTCTCTATGCTTTGGGAATTGAGGAAATGCTTCATGTACGATGCGGAGATGGAGATGGCAATCCAGTTATATTACCACCACCCCCTCCACCACCACCTGATCCTGATCCAAACCATGGTGGGTAAGGAAACTCTTGAATGACCCCATCATCAATTCCGAACAAAAAGATTGGATTGGTGGTGGGGTTTATCAGGGATTGGATACTTTTACTGCACCTTAAAAGAAGAAGATGTCCGAAACCTTTGATTCAGAAATTTTAAACAAGATCAAACATGGTGATCAACAGGCTATTGATAAGATTTTTAATTGTTTAAAGGCGATGGCACACAATATTTTGAGACAGTATGACATCAAAAACTATGATTTGGCCAAGGAAATCGCACATGATGTTATCGCTGAAATTGTGATGAGCAAGAGAATTTTCACCGAACCCTTTAATGTAATGGGTTATCTTCGCCATATAACTAAGAGCCTTATTTGCAGGCACCTACGGAATAGTATTCCCTTGGCTGGTCGTGAGGTGGACACAGAAAACCTGATAGACATGAATCCCCAGCTTGATGCGGATATTTCTAAGTATGAAATAAATGATGCTTTTGACATCTGTTTGGGGTTTATGAGCGAAAATGAAGTGCAATTGATTGAAAAGATAAAGAGTGGAGAATCTGCAGAAAACCTTACCCAGCAACTTGGGTATAAGAATAAGGAGGTTTTCCAAGTTCGGAAAAGCGTAGTGATAGCAAAATTCCGGGGACTTTTGCGCAAAAACGGTGTTGATATTTAGAAATACTAATGTTTATGACTAAGCAAAGACTGACTGATGATGAATTCATGGAATTATACAGGGAGTTACGTGAATGGAAGGAGCGTGATGCCGCACGCACTATTAAATATCAGAGGCTGATCCGCATATCCAATAGAAAAAGAAAGATTCGACATGCGGTTATTTTAATGACCGGAGTTGCAGCAGTTGCCCTGATATTATTCAAGATTCCGTGGACAGGTGTAAAGTCACCGAAAAACCCGGATTCCTTATATTCCCAATTCTATGAGCCTTATCGTTTCGCCACTGACTATAGAGATGGCAGTGAAAACACCAAAGACTTGTTCCAGAGTGCTGTTATTGCATACCGAAACCTTAATTTTGGAGAGGCCGAAATACTCTCTGATTCCCTAACAGGAAAAGATAGCGCTAACCCAGATTATATGTTTCTAAGCGGCCTGGTCAAGCAAGCTTCTGGTAAATACGATATTGCCATTACCCAGTACTTGAAATTAATACCGATGGGGGGTTCCTATTCTCAACATGCACGATGGTATCTGGCACTGATTTACCTTAAGCTGGGTAAACTTATGGAATGCAACGAACAATTGGATAGCCTTAAACTTCAAAGTGGTACATTTTATCGAGAAAAATCGGATCGTCTTAAAAAGCTAATTAAGTTGAAGGAATCTTAAGGGTTGAAGGTGACCAACCAATGACCACTTTTCATTTGTTTTCTAGGAATTCTACCAGCTTCATGTAGGAGTCTTCTTCCTTCCCTCCCCCAATCAGCCTTTCCCGCTCCGAACTCTCACCAAAAGAATGCGCCACCCTCAGCATTTCCTGTTCATCCACATTCCTTAGCAGCCGGCGCCGACGAAGCGACCGGCTCATGAGCTCGCTGGGATTGAACTTCAGTATCCTGGTAACGAAATTCAGCTTCATGTTAAGTAATCATTGAGTTAACCAATCAAATCGGGTGATCTGCGTGAGCCGGCAGGCGGTTATCCTTTTTGCTCCCGGCAAAAAGATAGTAGCCGGACAGCGGCCCGCCGGGACACGCCCGAATAAAAGCCGCTACTATTCTTTAAAATGGATGGTCTCAGGTAGTGCCTCAAGAATATCGCCCTCGATGGTTTCAACTATGCCGGTTAATTCATCAAAGATCACCACCCACTGATGAAAATACATCTCCACCGGAACCACTAGTATCCTGAAATCAGGCGCCGTTTGTCTTTCAACGTCAACTATTACCTTTCGTAAACCTTTCATATCTAATGTATTGTGTTATTATTCAGCAACATTGGCTTCAATGTTCAGATCGTACCAGGTAACCTTCCTCGGAGCCTTCAATTCCATAATCGGATCAGGCTCACTGATAATAAGCGTGTTATAGTCATTTGAAAAACTGACATCCAGCAACCATTCTCCATCAATCAGAGACTTCACGGCATCCTTAAACTTTTCAGGCTCCCGTAGACCGGCTAAAGGATATTTTCCCGGCAGGCGTTGTTTGAGATCCACATATACGGTATCGATGTAATCCATGTCTGAAGCATTAATATTGATTGGGTGTTTTCCAAATGACCCTACGTATCCTGGAACAAGCGGAACAGATTTCTAACTATCTTATATATATTGTTTTAACTAAAATTTTCTGTTCTATAAGGGCCCGATTCTGTTCCAACCTGTTCCAAATCTTTCGCAACCTCTCCGACCTTGTTCCAACTTGTTCCATCTGGTTCCAAAATGAATAAAGATTAAGGCGTTGATTGACTGACTGTTCCATTTGTTCCATTTGTTCCAAGAGTAAAAAAGATTTCAAAACTTATCGCCCAAAGTTTGTTGCTCATATTCCTGGGGTGGTACCAGCTTTGAAGGCCGGCCAGGCTTTACGTCAGTTTCCGTGGTTACCTGCTCGATATCCAGCTCATTCTTATCCACAATGATTGTCGAGGTGCTAAGGTCAATGCCCAGGTCCTTGTACTCAAACACGAATGCCCATTCCGGTTTTGTGCTCCAGATTCCTTCCACTGAAGCTGTACGGTCCAGGAACCGGAACCTTTGACGCTTCTTACCGAGGAACCGACTATCGTTCCGGAGGTAATGCTCTATGGAGTCAATCGGCTGGATCTTCTCACTGGCCATTTTCCCGTGCTTTCGATACAGCTGGAATATTCTTATAACGAGGTTATAAAACCTTACCACCAAACGGAACATTTTGCTACCACCCTTTTGAGTTGTTGATCTGCTGCGGGGTACAGAGGGTTAATGTCTTGAGGATTCCGGTGGAAGTTTTCATGTTCGATTTTCGATTTAAAACAAGCGGTTAAACCGACAATCATCAATGGAGGCAATATAAATGATAACATTGATAAAATAACAGGACAAACCCGGTTTAAAACTGAATATATTTATATGATTGTTCGCTAAGATTAACCTAAAATGTCCAACAATATGATATACATGCAATTAACAGTCTTCCAAATAGTTTCTCCCCAAAGTACCGTCGATTGAGCCGGTAGGTAAATTCATCCAGGTAGTTTTGTAAATAGGTGTCATCAACATGGTGAAAGTTATTCAAAAGGTTTCTCTTAGCGTTACTGATTGCAATGTGAACCCAGGGCAGTTCCGTACCTGCTTGGTCAGAGGGAACTATTTTGGCAACGTGCTTCTTAACCACCTCATTGAGCTTATTATAGCTCGAATAGCTATCGGTTTTAACTTTGGTTTCAGGGCTCAAACTATCCTTAACAATTCTGTTGATGGTTTTGTAAGTAAGATCAGGCATGACCCTCATTTTAAAATATTTACAACGAGAGGACAGGCGATGGTTTTTAGGATCCTTGACTTTCTCGGTCTCCGCCATCACCAGCACCGGAGATTGTTTTTCGCTGCCACGTCCCCGTTTCAATTTTTTCTTTTTACCGCCTTTCGTAGTAGAATCAACCGTTTTAAAGAATCCTTCATCCATCTCCGTAAATCCGGAAAGTTCATAGCGCTCATCACGGGCTCCCATCGCCACTCTGATCTTTTGCATCATATACCAAACCGCCTCATAGCGCTTACGACCAAGCTGCCGTTGCATTTCCTTCGCAGAAATGCCTTTCTTGGTAGAGGTCATCAGATGCATAGCTGTGAACCAATCACTGAAGGAAAGATTAGAAGATTCCATTACTGTTCCACTTCGCAAGGTGGTGCGGGTTCTGCACTCTTTACACTGAAATTGTTCAATCGTTTTCATCCAACAATGAGAAGTTCCTTTGCAATTTCTACAGATAATGCCCTCTTTTTGACGTTGTTCCCGAAAATAATCTCTGCAAGATTGCTCGTCGGGATACCGTTTGAAAAAATCTATAAGCTTCATATTCGTAATTTTGAATCGAAGCTACTGCGGCTGAACGTAACCTATTTACGTTTTGGTACATGATTAATGACAATCATATAATTTTACCTGTATTTTATATAATTTATTAAAAATTAAAATGTTATGGGAAAATCGTTTAAGATAATATTACTTTTTACAACACTGATACTGGCCGTTTCAGGGTGTTCTTCAACAGATAAAAACTATATCAGAACCTCAGGACCGGAGGTTGTATTGTTCAGTGTTTTGCCATTCGCACTTACTGATATTAAGCTTCTTGACGGACCATTCCTTCATGCCACAGAACTTAATGTTAAAGCTCTTCTTAATTATGAGCCAGACCGTCTTCTTTCCAAGTTTTATTCTGAAGCCGGCCTGAAACCGAAAGCCGATCATTATATGGGTTGGGAGGACGAAACAGTTGCAGGTCATAGCCTTGGTCATTACCTGAGCGCTTGTGCAATGATATATCAAACAACAGGAGATAATCGTTTTCTTGAAAGAGTAAACTATATAGTTGACGAACTTAAATTCCTTCAGGATGCCGATGGTGACGGGTATATCGGGGCTTTTCCAAAAGGGAAAAAGATCCTGGAAGAGGAGGTCGCAAAAGGAGATATCCGTTCAAAAGGATTTGATCTCAACGGAATCTGGGTTCCGTTTTACACACAGCATAAAATGATGGCAGGATTAAGGGATGCTTATCGCTTATGCGGAAATACTACAGCTCTTGATGTTGAAAAACGTTTCGCCGATTGGCTCGACGGTATTGTTTCTCCCCTAAACGATGAAGAAGTTCAGAAAATGCTACTTTGCGAACATGGCGGAATAAGCGAAACTCTCGCCGATTTATATGCAGATACTAAAGATGAAAAATATCTCCGAATTTCAAAAATATTTTATCACAAAGCTATTCTCGACTCCTTGAAAGAAGGTCTAGATATTCTTCCGGGAAAACACTGCAACACCAATATTCCAAAACTTATTGCATTATCCAGGATTTATGAACTTACAGGAGATACATCTGACCGGAAGGCAGTTGTATTTTTCTGGCAGACAGTTGTTAATCATCATTCATACGTTACAGGCGGCAACGGGAATAACGAATATTTTGGTCCGGCAGATTTACTCAGGGACCGGCTTGGTGAAGGCACCACAGAATCGTGCAATGTTTATAATATTCTTAAGCTAACTGAGCATCTTTTTGAATGGGAAGCTTCAGCACATGTCGCAGATTTTTATGAAAGAGCTCTATTTAATCACATCCTTTCCACTCAGAACCCTGAAACCGGAAATGTCACATACAATCTTTCACTTGAAATGGGCGGATTTAAAAGTTTTCAGAATCCTTTCTGGTTTACATGTTGTATCGGTACCGGAATGGAGAACCACTCGAAATACGGGAAAAATATTTTCTACCATAATGATAATGAATTATATGCATTTCAATATATAGCATCTGAACTTACATGGAAGGAAAAAGGGGTCGTTCTTACACAAAAAACATCCTATCCTGAAGAACAGGGTTCTCTCTTTGAATTCAGGTGTGAAAAACCTGTAAAATTTACAATTCAGATTCGATATCCTATATGGGCACAGAAAGGGATTGAGATTAAAGTGAACGGAAACCGGAAACGGGTAACTCAACAACCCGGCAGCTTCGTTGCAATTGAAAGGACATGGAAGTCTGGTGACAAAGTAGAGGTAAAAATTCCTTTCTCATTAAGACTGGAAGCAATGCCAGACGACAGCAACAGGGTAGCAGTTATGTACGGCCCGCTTGTAATGGCGGGAGATCTTGGTCCTGTAGATGATTCTTCATCAAGGGTTGCAATGTATGTCCCTGTTATGATGACAAAAAACAGGGATCCTTCAACATGGATGAAGCCTGTTGAAGGGAAACCGAATACTTTTAAAACAGTAAACACAGGCAACCCACGCGATGTGGAGATGAAACCGTTTTATGCAACCTACAACAGGAGATATTCAATCTACTGGGATCTTTTCAATGAGGAGGGATGGAAAGCCAAACAAGAAGAATATTATGCAGAACAGGAAAGGATTAAAAAACTAAAAGAGGCAGAAATTGATTTTGTCCAACCAGGTGAAATGCAATCCGAGCGTAATCATAATTTCAAAGGCGAAAAAACTTCCTCGGGAGCTTTTAGTCAAAGGGCTAACCGCATGTCTAAAGGAGGTTGGTTTTCATTTGAGCTTAAAGTTAATCCAGATGGAGCCAGTGCACTTGTAATTGATTATTGGGGAGGTCTTTCCGGCTCCAGAACATTTGACATACTTGTTAACAACAAAGTAATTGCAACAGAAAATATCTCTAACAAAAAAGACGGTCAGTTTATCAGTATTCAGTATGATATTCCGGATGAGATTTCCAGAGGAAGGTTCAAAGTCATTGTCAAATTCCAGGCTCACCCTGACAATATAGCTGGACCTGTTTTCGGAATAAGGACTATAAGAAAATAATTTTAGAATTTTACGGTAGAGTAGAGCGGGAAGGGCAAAAGCCCTTCCCTGCCCCCTCATCAATCCGTACGTGCGGTTTTCCCGCATACGGCTTTCCTACAAACTTCGTCATTGGCATTCACAATTGAGTTTAACGGATTGCGTAATTTGTAGGGTCAATCAAACCATATTTGGTTGTCAGAACCTCAAAGGCATTTTGTCCATAAAGCCTGCTTTTCCGTTGGCTCTTGCTCCCATAATACCGAAGTAACCTTTGAAAAAGGTAAAACCGGAGTCGTCTTTTGCTCATTGCCGGATAGCTAACCCCCTTTATCTCAAAGAAGTTGAGCCATCCCCGGATTATCGTATTTAATTCCTTGGCAACATCCTGCGCTTTATAATGTCCGTGTGACAACAGGTACTCCTTTACTTTATCCCGGATTTTCTGTTCCGACTTTTTACTAGGCATAATGTTCCAGTACTTTGTTTTCCTGCCTTTTATGTCTCTGTCGTAGCATAGTGATAAAACAAGTTTGTGTAACAATAAGAGATGCAAGATAGGTTTTTCGATTGCTGGTTTCTTTCGTAATATTTTCAAATCATAATGGTATATTACCTTGAAAAATTAACGAAAAATGGACAATAGTAAAATTCCGGAAATTGTCTTTGATTTTCAATATCGATCGAAAAGGAAGGAATCTGTAACAAAAAGTCTTTATCCCGCCAATCGCGTCCTCAAATTACATCCTGAGCTTGCAAACGAAACATATCTTGGTATGTGGAAGGGCTCATATTGGAAGATTTCTTAAACTGCTCAATAAAATTGGAATAATTGTTAAATCCGACCTCCATACTTATCGTGGATATTTTCATTTTCCCTTCTATCAAAAGTCGCCTTGCGCGCCCGATGCGCAGGTCATTTAAATATTGAACGAAAGTCTTCTGGGTACGTTCCTTAAAATACCGGCAAAAAGCAGTGGGGGTTAAACCTACAAGATCAGCAACTTGGTCTAACTTAATAGGGGAAGTGAAATTATTGACAAGATACTGGTAAACTTTATTAAAGCGCTCAAAATCAGCAGAATTTACAGACTCAACAAATCCAATGCTGCTCAACAGTTCATATTCGTCTGTATCAGTCATCATTTCCAGCAGCATCAAAAGATTGACAATCTTTGGCACCCCCTCCTTATTAAATATCTCTTTAATAAAATTTCCAATGCGGGTTTGGGAGTTCCCTGTAAATTTTATTCCCCTTCTCGATCTCTCTATCAAATGCCTGATCTTAGTCATCTCTGGCAGGCAAATGATGTTACCATCAAATAGCTCTTTTCTGAAATACAGGCAATAACAAACTGCGCGACGTCCTGATAGAGAGTATTCATTGCAGAGGTTCCTTGTTTTATTGTAACCCTAAAAAAATTGATGGTTATAAGGTAAGATTCATATACCTGTTGAATGTGCCGGTCATGCCTTCCAGAACTGCTTCAGAACAGGGTACAACTGCTTATAGGATTCGAATTTTTTGTCGTAAAATCTTGCATTTTCCGGATTCGGAGAGAAAACTTCATTTTCGGTCCTGCTATGCCTTAACAACTGCTCAACTGGAATTTTCTCAATGGCGCTGCGGGCAAGCAGGGTTGCTCCATAGCACCCGGCTTCCTTAATGTCACGTACGATGATCTTTTTGTTCAGCACATCTGCTTTCAGTTGGGTCCAGTCATTGTTGCGGGTGCCTCCTCCTGTGGCAATGAAAGTATTGATCTTCATCCCTGATTTCTCCATCAGCTGAAGGTTAAGTTTCATTTCCAGAGCAACTCCTTCGAGGAGTGCCTTGGTAATTTCGCCTTTGGTTGTCGTAAGTTGAATTCCGATAATAACTCCTTTAGCCCTGGTATCAAAATAGGGAGTCCCGGTGGCTGAGAAATAAGGCAGCACAAGCAATTCAGTAGGTGATGACGGCATTGCATCCAGGAGCAGGGAATAAGGGTTTTGTCCCGTTTTTACCGCCCGGGCAATTTCTGACTGTCCGAGTTCATCGCGCATCCAGCGAAGGATGTTGCCCCCTGTTAAGCTGTAGGCAACATTAGTATACTTGCCCTTTATTGTATAATCGTAGCAGCAAAGGTTATTCCGTTGCAACTCATCAGAAAAGCTTGGTTTATCCAGCACCGGACAGAAACATTCCACCGTACCGGTGGCATACATACACATACCCGGTTCAATCACTCCTGCTCCCAGTGCCGCACAGGTTTGATCATGTCCCCCGGCCACAAGCATAACGGGGTTTTTAAATCCGATCTTACTGCCTGTCTCCAACCCGATGGTTCCGGTTATTTCTCCGGGTGCTACCGGAAATGCCAGTTTATCAGCCGGCAGTCCGGCAGCTTCAAGTATTTCATTGCTCCACTGATGCCTGATCACATCAAACAGCATGGTGCGGCCTGCCATCGACCAGCTGATCTTTGGTTCAAGCCCTACCTTATAATGAAACAGATCTTCAAAACACAGGAAATACCTGGTATTTTTCCATACATCCGGTTGATTTTCTTTTATCCATAGTATCTTATAAAGGGTGAAAAGCGGGTGGGGGGTATGACCTGTGATGTAATAAATCTTTTTTGTCCCGAAATCTTTGCTCCAATTCCATGCGATATCCCTGGCCCTGGCATCGAAAGAAACCATGGCATGTCCCAGTGTTTTTCCGTTCTTTCCAATGGGTGTAAATGCTTCACCCTGACTGGAAATGCTCATGGAAACAACCGGATCGGAGATACAGGAATTTACCTCGGCTATCACCTCAAAACACTTGTTGATCACTTCATCCGGATTGAGCTCTGACCAGTCCGGGTGAGGATGTAAAACAGTGTATTCCAGGAATGAGGAGGCAAGTTCCTTCCCTTCGGTGTTGAATACAACTGCTTTACATCCACCTGTTCCGATATCTAAACCCAGATAACTCAATGCATTCGTTTTTAAAGTTCAGTAATTTCATACCCAAGATAGCGGGTACATGCTTCGCGCAGGGCTATAGCAACCTGACCTGGTGTTACACTCACATGATGGCGGTAACCGTTGTATCCGATTTTATAGAGTTTTTCCTGCAACCGGTCAATTTTAGCCACGCCTCCGCAGCCGAAAAATCCTTCCTGAATGGGATCGCTCGTGAATTCCCCTTCGCCCATGTAAATATGGAGTTTGCCGTCCTGTGTTTTGGAACTGGCAAAGGTGAGTTTATTCGGAGCTATTCGTCCGACATTACAGCCGAAACCGCATCCGGCACCCAGTGCCTTGGCAAACATGGGATGATCAATAACCTCACCTTTGGCAGTCATCAGACTTTGTGGCACCGGTCCGCAATGGAAGAGTATGCATTTTTCAGGATCTTCACCATAATTGTTATTCCAGTCGAGACAGGTTGCGGGTTTGCCCGATGCCAGGTTGAGCGCATACATGGTGATGGCATTGCAAATATCCAGCTCGCAGGCGGCTGGGAATCCACGATCGTTAATTTCACTCAGTAGAACACAGGGCGCCACACCAAATTCTTTTTCCATTTCAATCCAGCAACGCAAGGCAAGCGTATTGAGGCCGTACTCAGCGATGATCTCATCAATAACAACACCAAAACGTACCAGGTTTTCAAATGATTTCTCAGGAACTTTTTTGAAGTTTGTATAATTCCTGAGTCTCTCGGCCTTTTCTTTTGCCGTGGCGGAGGCTATGTCAAGCTTCCGTACGCGGCTGAATACCTCTGAAAGATCGAGTACTTCAGTAGTAATACCATATTTCTGCAGTGCCAGCTCGTCATAACGGACGGTTTTGAATGCAGTGGTTCTTGCTCCTATTGCTCCCACTGTCATTCTTTTCATACCATTAACAATTTTACAAACCTTGTCAAAGGCATCAATATGTCTCTCGAATTCTTCTGAAAAAGGATGCACCGTATGCGGCGGAAAAACGGTATACGGCAATTGATACTGATAGAAAACATCCATAATGGAGAATTTGCCGCAGAAAGCATCACGGCGCTGGTGGAATCCCATTTTATCAAGCTCATCCGGATAGGCCAGGACATAAATAGGTACTCCGGCATCCTGCAGCGCTGAAACAGCACCGGTTTCATCGCCAAAATTGGGGAGGCACAGGATCACGCCATCGAATTTACCACGGTTATCATCCAGAAATTTTGCGTATTTGCGGCCTTCTTCAGGACTTTCAACTGCTCCGAAACGGGTCAGGTTGCTGTCCATTATCAGAAAGTCATGGCCAAGTTTTTTCAGGATTTCACTTAATTCTATGCGGGCCTCGCCAATGAGTGATTCCGGGAAGAATCCACGGTTACCGAAAAAGAGCGCAAAAGTTGATTTCTGTTTTTTCATAAGAGTGGCATTTTGGTATTTACAGTTATTTGACATTGAAATACCTTGTATGAAAATAAATTAATACTGAAAAATTCGGCTCGCCGATCCGGCAATTTCAAGCTGGTTGTTGATTATGTCGAGCATTTCGTTATATACGGCTTCCTGAGCTGCCTTTGCCGAATCATTCATCAGTCTTTCGTAGGGTTGCCTTATGGCTGTTGCAATGTTGATTTTGGCAATACCCTTTTTAAATGACTGCATAAGGTATTCTTTGGCAATTCCAGTTCCCCCATGCAATACAAGCGGAATATGCACAGCATCATTGATTTTCTCAAGCTGGGGAATAGCAAGGCGGGCTTCAATCTTTTTTTCGGTTCGGGTGGCAGCGGATATGGCACCATGAATATTGCCTATGGCTACTGATAACCAGTCGGTTCGGGTCTCCCGGACAAACCGTTTCGCTTCTGCAGCTGAAGTAAATCCTTTTCCTGAGGCAAAAAGATCTTCATACGGAGGTAAAGGACCTGATTCATGACCCATTACAGCTCCCAGCTCAGCTTCAACCGGTATTCCAGCCTGGTGGGCCAGTTCAATCACAACGCGGGTTTTTTCGATATTTTCTTCAAGCGATAGCCTTGATCCGTCGATCATTACCGAATTATATCCCAAGTCAATGGCCTCAGTGACAATTCTCTCAAAATCAGTCAGGAGGTTGTCCTCATCAATTACCGGTACATGATCAAGGTGAAGTCGCGTAAACCGTATATCTTTCAGTTTCTCATATTCATCCCGGATGGATTTCATACTGCCTGATTTGAATTTTATCCATTCGAGCCGGGCAACCATAATGAGCCCGAAAGTATCAGTATCTCGTAAAGCCCTCACCACGGGTTCCATCATAGGCAGGTAGGGGATATTGAATCCGGGAATGACAATACCTTTTTTCAATGCATCGTTTAAAATCATTCCAGTGCCGGCATCAGAATTTAACATATACAAACAAATTAATTGTGAATACAGGGTAATGTCATCCAACTATATGCGGGAGACTCTTATAACTATAGCGAATTTATATTGTAAAAAACTCAGATTGTAGCAGTTGATTTGCCGTATAACGAACTATATTTACATGATGCTAATTATTAATACCATATTCTGTTAATATTATGCAAATAGCTTATGAAAAACTAATAATAGATGAAAACATTTTTTTTCATCATCAGGAATTTATTCAAGCCCGATTTACCTCTCCTTTCCATTTGCATGATGAATTTGAACTGATAATAATTATCAAGAGCCATGGCAAGTTATATGTTGGGAACAATGTGACCAATTTCTTCGATGGTGAATTGTATCTCTTTGCACCGGGATTGTCTCATTGTTTTTATAACACACGCGGATACGAAAAAGGAAACGAGCTGGCCCATGCTCTGGTTATTCAGTTTAAAAAGGATTTTCTTGGAAAAGATTTCTTTGAAAAAACGGAGGTTTCCCAGTTAAAGAAGCTGATAAGAAAATCGGAATTTGGGGTACAGATCCTCAATCCTTCAAAAGTTCTTATAAACAGAATGATTATGTTGAACCAAAAAAAGAACCTGGAAAAACTGGGGAATTTTTTGTTAATACTGAATGAACTGGCTACTAAAAAGAACATAAAACTGTTGAGTACTGAAAACAGTCTTAGCATAGCCAATTTAAGTGACTCTAAAGTTATCAATGATGTTTACAGGTATGTAGCTGAAAACTTCCAGAAAGAGATAACTTTCACTATGGCAGCTTCGGTAGCTAATATGCAAAAAGCTGCATTTTGCAGGTATTTTAAGCGAAAAACTAAAAAGAAATTTACGGGATTTGTTAATGAAACCCGCATTATGCATGCCCGGAAACTTCTGGTAGAAACGGATAAATCGATTATTGATGTGGCCTTTGAGTGCGGGTATGAAAATACTTCCTATTTCAATCGTCAATTCAAATTATACTGTGATATTTCTCCAACCGCCTTCAGGGAACTACTCAAACAAAATTAAACACCGGAAATCAAAAGGTTAGAGATTGTCGATAGTTATTAAATTCTTAAGTTCGCGGTACTTTTCTTTTTCAGATTCACTCAATTCTTCATAAGGTATTAAACTTGGATGTGTTCTTTTTAGGTTGTCTTAACTTGTCTGATCTTATAACCGATTGATAATAACCTTGTTGGAATATGGGCTGCATTATTTATGTTTGAGTATTTAATCTCGTCTGGCAGATCATCAAAATCTGAGGTATACTGATTTCCGGAATATCCGGGATTATAAAATAGGTAATGATTTTGATCAATTTGAACCCTCTCGCCCGAAACCGTTGACAATTATATTGATTATTCCGCTCTAAAGTGGTTCTTCGTCACATTTGGGGAAGCATTATCCACTATGATAAGCTGTACAGTTTTCAACCGTAATCCTGTACACTTTTCAACCGGTATTTACACTAATAGAGATACCTTAACTACGTTAAAAATTGCTACGGAATACAGGTAATAACTTTTTAGAATAGAACCTAAAAAAATCCAGCGCACTGATATAATGGATCTAAATATTGACTATAATTGCATAGTATTACCCAGAGGTTTGTGAATGAGCAAAACAATCGATATTAAATTTGAAGCTAATCCGTCGACTCCAAAATACCGGCAGATTATTGAGACCATTTTGCAGAAAATACAAGTTGGCGATTTGAAGAAAGGAGAGAAGATTCCATCATTGAATATGCTTTGTAAACGATATGGGTTATCGCAGGATACGGTATTAATGGCTTACAATGAGCTGAAAGCAAAAGGAATTATTACATCTCAGGTAGGGAAAGGTTATTATATACAGAATGAAAATACGGACTTCAAACACAATATTCTACTTGTTTTCGATCGCCTTTCTGCCTACAAGGAAGAAAACAATATAAAGACCTTTTCCCTTTTGTTTGTCAGGACTTTGAGCGGGATATTTTCCGTATCCTAAAAAAGAATGATTATTTGGTAGACAAGTATCAGCGAATGGTTTTAGTTATCCGGCATCAGAATTCACATTTCAGAGATATAGTTACCGGATTTCGTGATTTTTGCAAACAATATCCCATTGATTATTTTGTAGTTAATGAAATCAAGTCGTTCGAAATAAAACCGGCCGATACTTTTATTGTGGTCGACGACCGGGATCTGGAGTTTCTGGTTCGTTATTCCATTGACAAGAAAATGGTTCTTGGAACAAACCTGGGAATCATTTCCTATAATGAAACTCCTTTAAAAGGAATAATCGCCACAGGAATTACCACCATCTCCACCGACTTTGCCCAAATGGGAAAAAGTATGGCTGAGATGGTTTTAAGTGGTAAACGCGAAAAGATAGATAATCCATTTATTATGCATGTACGTAATTCCTTCTGACAGAATAGGAATCCAAGTTATATTTTCTCTGATAATGAAACATTTGAAAATTATTAGTTCTCCCGTAGAACTTAGGTTGTTAGATTTTGGCTTAAAAGGTGATCTGATTGTCAATCAAACCCGATTCATAAAGGATATGGCAGGGATTTTTCAGGATGTGGAGACCTTTTATAAACTGGATCCGGAACTACCTGTGTATACGGTACAGGCTTGGCTCCCGGTTAAGGAGGGCACTGAGGGCGGATTGTTCTTTGGAACTTCTACCATTTTCCCCGGGAAAGTTAACCAGGAATATTTTATGACAAAAGGCCATTTTCATGAAAAATCCGATCGGGCTGAATTCTATTTAGGAGTGCAGGGGACAGGGATGCTCATTTTGATGGATCGGGCCAGGAATACCTGGGCCGAAGAGGTATTTCCGGGTAGTCTCCATTACATTGATGGAGATATTGCTCACCGTTTAGCCAATACTGGCCGCGATAATCTGATTGTCGGTGCCTGCTGGCCTTCGGATGCCGGTCACGATTACGAGGAAATTTCCTTAACCGGTTTCTCAGCCAGATTGATTGATGTTGGCGAAAAGGCTGTTCTGGTCGAAATGAATTGATTTATTAATAGTTAGTCTTAAAATTATGAAAGTCTATGTCGTTTTAATCTCTGTGGTTGCAGCTCTGGGCGGCTTATTGTTTGGTTTTGATACCGCCGTCATTTCAGGTGCCATAAATTTTATTCAGCCCTATTTTGGCCTGACCGAAGCGGGGCTCGGCTGGACCGTGAGCAGTCTGCTATTTGGCTGCATTGTAGGGGTATTTATAGCTGGTGTGGCAGGAGACAAATATGGTAGAAAAAAAATTCTTATGCTGGCAGCCATGATGCAGCTTTGCTTTGTCCGAAGCCCGATTTACTGGTTTACGCCGATATGGCCCGTTGGGAAATTCAGCTGCGGATGCGGCTGCATTTGATTGATAACCTGGGGATAAAAAATCGCGATACCGCGGACTGGATGTTGCAATATAAACAAGGCTATTTTGTGGATTGGAGAATTTGCGACCGGTTGAAGAAGACCTTGTTCGACCGATGGGATTTTCTTCTCGATATCAACAAACCCGATCAGCCTAAACTCGTTGAAGGAAAGGCTATTCTGGAAGGATTGAAAATAGCCGCAGGCCGTCCTTTCAGCGTTGTTCCGTTTTTTGATCCCGGGCTATGGGGAGGGCAGTGGATGAAAGGGGTTTGCAACTTAGATCCTTCTGCTCCAAATTATGCCTGGTGCTTCAACTGCGTGCCTGAAGAGAACAGCCTGTTGCTGAAGTTTGGCAATGATGTGATCGAAATACCTTCGATTAATCTGGTATTCCGCCACCCACGCGAATTACTGGGCGATGCGGTTCACGAGCGCTTTGGCGATGAATTTCTCGACGTTGTCCGCGGATATAAAGACAAAGATTTCCCTTTGGATTTCTTAGTTCTTGATATGGGATGGCATACCCGTGACGATGCAGTGTCAGGAATGGGAATCATAAACAGGTTGTATTGGACAGGATACTCCTGGAATAAGAAATTAATTCCGGATCCGGCTTATCTGATTAAAAAATTACACGACGACGGTTTGGCGGTTACGCTTAACGATCATCCGCACGATGGAATCCGCCGTCATGAAACAGCCTATCCTGATTTCATGAGAGCTATGGGTGAAGATCCTGCTACCGGAAAAGATATTGTTTTCAATGCCGGGAGCAAAAAATACATGGATAACTTTTTTAAATACGCGCACGGACCACATGATTCTATCGGAGTCGATTTCTGGTGGCTTGATTGGCAGCAAGATTATCTGATACCTTCTGTTGAGGGGTTTCCTGGAGTGAAACATCTTCAGTGGCTGAATGAACTGTACTATCAGAATTCCTGCCGCAACGGCAAGCGTGGCCTGATTCTTAGCAGATACTCAGGGTGGGGAGGACATCGTTATCCGATCTATTTCAGTGGTGATGCCACCGGTAATTGGGATGTTCTGAAATTTGAGATTGATTTTACGACTTCCAGCAGCAATCAGGGTTGTTTTTACTGGTCGCATGAGATTGGTGGATTTTACAGCAATCGCAACAACGAACTTTATGTTTGCTGGAGCCAGTTCGCTTTGACAACGAGTACCATGCGTGTCCATTCTTCAAAAGATCCAAATACAGATAAGCGTCCTTGGTTATGGGGTGAGCAGGCAGAAAAAGCGTTAAGGAAAGTTTATCATTTGCGCTCTCAGTTGATGCCCTATACTTATACGTCGGCCTGGCAGCTTTACGATAAAACCTTGCCTTTAAACAGGGGTATGTATTTGGAATACCCTGAAGTAGAAGAGGCTTTCCACCAGCCTCAGCAATATATGTTTGGCGATTTATTGCTGGCTGCTCCGATATCCTCACCCGGTAAAGGAGAAAACCTGATAGCTTCTCAAAAAGTATGGTTCCCGGCCGGAGAAAAATGGTATGACCTGTTCAATCATAAAGCCTATCCTGGGGGAGGAGTGATCGAAACCGAGGCCGATATATACAATACACCTTTATTTGTTAAGGGAGGTGCTCCATTACCATTACAGCCTTATTCTCAGCGGCCTGCAACAGAGGTGTTGGATACACTCATTGTGCGATGCTATCCAGGTATCCCCGGAGAGACTCGTTCCTATTCATTATATGAGGATGATGGTATTTCTCCGGATTTTGAGAAAGGATATTCGGCCATTGCGCCCATGTCATATACCGAGCTTGAAAATGGCGGGAAATTAATTATTGCTCCATTTCAGGGTCAAGGGTTTCCTAGTCAGGTTATGAACAGATGCTATCGTATTGAGTTACCCGTGGCACAGCTAAAAAGTGTGACCATAAACGGTAAGAAAGTGCGAATACTGTATGATGATGAGGTTAAATTAAGTTATGTGTTAACCACCCTTTTACCTGTTACCAGAGAAATTCTAGTACAGACAACGAACAATAAATGATCTGTCAAACAAACTTTTATTAATTGGAACGATGAAAAAGATTCTATCG
This sequence comes from Porphyromonadaceae bacterium, assembly GCA_007280905.1. Taxonomy (GTDB): domain Bacteria; phylum Bacteroidota; class Bacteroidia; order Bacteroidales; family UBA12481; genus UBA12481. Next base: position 17,811 of record QYQM01000088.1, read on the forward strand.
TTGTGGACCGCCGGGCTGTTTTGCAGCTTATTGAGTGCGCAAGTACCATTGGATATGGTAAAACAGACAGAGTATGTGGCTAAAAATCCATTTAAAACCTCCACTTATAAACAGAGTCCTCTTCCGATCTTTTCTCAAACGAAAGATCTCTTACCGCAGCCGATATTCGATGAGGACAAAGGTTACCTGGATATGTATTGGAAAACATGGGAATTGGCTTTCGGACGATTCAGGCAACCAGCACCAGGATCTCCCTTTGTTTCAAACTACATTGATGAGGCCTTTAACGAAGCACTATTTTTGTGGGATACCGGGTTTATGACCATGTTCTGTAATTACGCATACCGGTATGTTCCCGGTATACAGTCACTTGACAATTTTTACTACTCTCAAATGGCTGATGGTGAGATTGTTCGCGAGATAGACGAAATCACCGGACAACCACGATCGAAATGGGCCGCTCCCGGAACGGCAGCCAGTTTGAACCACCCGATACTGGCCTGGGCGGAGCTGGAGAGTTTCAGAATTACCAATGATATTGAGCGTTTAAAGAAAATTTACTATCCGTTGGTTGCCTATTATTATGCTTACAATAAGATCAAAGATCCTATCAGTGGTTTATATTACGGATCGTGGGCCAGCATGGATAATTCACCCCGCCTCCCGGGCATGCTGTGCAGCATTGACACCAGCTCCGAAGTGGTACTTTTTGCCCGATGTTTAGCCTCTATCGCTAAAATAACAGGATTGGATGAGGATAGCAAAAAATTCAATGCAGATGCAGACCAGCTGACCTCACTCATTAATGGTAAGCTCTGGAACGATAAAACCGGTTTCTATTACGACTTGAATGACAAGGAGCAAATACATAATGTCAAGACGATAGCAGGTTACTGGACTCTTGTGGCAGGTATTGCAAACAAGGCCCAGGCCGGCAGGCTTGCAACAGAGTTGAAAGACACTGCTGAATTCAAACGTACCCATATGGTTCCGACTGTGCCTGCCAGCGAGCCCGAATTTGATCCCCGCGGGTCCTACTGGAGGGGGGGAGTTTGGACCCCAACCAATATAATGGTGATAGAGGGCCTGAAAAAGTATGGTTATGACCAATTGGCCAGCGAGATAGCATTAAACCACCTTGAGAATGTGTACAAAATCTTCAAAAAAACCGGGACAGTCTGGGAGTTTTATCAGCCGGACTTTGTTGAAATCGGTTTCTCGGAGGGGCATAAAACCAGGGCCGACTTTACCGGATGGTCCGCTTGTGCACCGATAAAACTGTTTATCGAGCATAAGATAGGCGTCAATATTGATGCACCCAACAATATGCTGGTGTGGAACATTGCCAGTAATGACAATGTTGGTATCAATAAATTGGCCTTTGGCAGCAATACTGTTGACATTATTTGCCATAAACCTGTGGGTAAAAGTGGTAAAAGAGCTGTGGTAATTACTGCTCAGTTTCCCTATACTCTGATCATCCATTACCACAACCGTACCATTACCAAAAAAATTAAACAAGGGGTCACAAACTTTACAATTTAAAAAAATGAAAAATCAGTTTGTAAAAACGATTTCCATTGCTCTGTTCCTTGGAACAGCTGTATTTGCTCAGAAAACCGCTACTCCTTTGGCACAGAGCAAAGTGGATTTCCAGTTCTCGCCGCCTGAATGGCAAACGGCCATCTGCCTGCCGGATGACCCCCACAAGTCGCTGGTGGCCCGGGATGCGATGACATCATTCTCGTACAGGTAAAAAATCCGGGTACGCAGGCACGAACTTTTCACCCGCAGCTGATTGTAAACACCGTATTGCCATTGACTTTTCGCGTTGATAAGCAGAAAGCGGTGGTCAACAATCTGGAGACTGTAACGACCTCCTTAAAGATGATCGGCATCACAGAGGAAACTGAAGCACAGCGAAAGATCCAACTGGAACCCCTCACCGTTCCTGCCAACCGAGTGGACCAAGCCTGGCATGGTCACAAAACTGAACGGAATAGCAACGCCCTTCGGCGCACTCACGATGGAACTGAAAATCTCCGACGATGGCCGAAGTGCCAAACTGCGTGTTGAGCCGCTGTCCGATTCATCGTGCAAAAATATCATCGTACACCTCAACGGCTGGACGAAGGACGTAGGTGAAAAAGTGATCAAACTGAATCCCCGGAAGCATAATGAATTCACCATTCCAATCAAACTTTGATAGGAAATGGAAAAGTATCTTTTTTATAAAAAGCCTTGCAGGCTTCCAAAAAGGGTATATCTTTGCACCGCTTTCGGGTGCTTAGCTCAGCTGGTTCAGAGCATCTGCCTTACAAGCAGAGGGTCACTGGTTCGAATCCAGTAGCGCCCACCCTGGAAATCAAGCGGTTACTTCTCAAAAAGAAGTAACCGCTTTTCTTTTCGATACACATTTCGATACACGCCCGGAAAAGATTGGGAATCAATATCCGCCAGTAATACTTGAATATAGAAACCTAACTGATTGTCAATTAATTTTAAAAAAACATCTGGTAATCAATTATTCTACCGAATAACCTTCATTGTCAGCACTTTATCCCCACAGGTGATCCTGGCAAAATACAATCCGGGAATCAAGGTACTGGTATCTATGGTATAAGGACTGGTTGTCATAATTTTATGCAGGTATAACTGTCCTGTACTTGTTAATAGGTCAATCATGGCGGAATCTGATCCGATTCTCGGGAATTCGATGGTTAAGGTCTCTTTAAACGGATTTGGATAAATATTCACTTCCTGACTGTCGCCGGATGTAATATTATCGATACCTGTTGCTGTTCCGGTGACGAGGTATTGTCCCATCATGCCATCGTCCTCATGCGAGAGCATGTGACAATGAAACATATATGGTGTCTGAGGATCAAAGAAATCATCGAATCTCATAAGCAACCTCACGGTTTGCATGGCTGGCACTAATACAACATCCTTACGCCCCTGCAGGGATTTAGCCGGTTGATTGCCTCCGATATCCAGGATATAAAATTGTAATCCGTGAACATGAAATGGATGTGCGATGGCGGTCTGGTTCGAAATCTGCCAGATTTCAGTGGCACCCATTTTAGCTGAAAAATCGACTCTGTCCATCGAAAATGATTGGCCATTGATCAGGAATGGACCACTCAGGCTGCCCATTCCCATCCCACTGGCCGACAAAGTTAAAGTCCGGGTTACTGAGGATTGGGATAATTCGGGTTTTCGAAGATTGATAAGATTGGCAGGGATTGTTGTAACCGGTTGTTGAGTTTGTGCTTTGACTATCAAATGAATCAGCCTGAAGTTTTTACCATTAAGGATATTTGAAGAATAACCTGCAATAGTGCCCATTCCCATGGATCCGGGATTGGCGGCACCATAAATTCCATTGGGTAATTCCGATCCAAAAGAATAGAAATCAATGGATTGATCTTTCAATCCGGTGAGATTAACCAATAATTCAGCCCTTTCCCCCGGTGCGAGCATCAATCGGGTTAGGTTAACCGGTGTCTCCAGTAAACCACCATCGGAACCGATCTGAAAAAAGGGATGATTCCCCTGAAATCCAAGATTATAAACGCGATTGGTGGAACCGTTCAAAACACGCAACCGGACTACCTGAGCGGGCACTTCCAGGCTGGGATCAATGGTCCCGTTAATCAGGATGGTATGATCTTCGGCAGTAATGGTTACAAATTGGTTCCCTGAATCGAAGGCACGGGATTGTATTACAACCGGAAAATCATCTAAGCCGTAATCCCGGGGTAGAATCAAAGCTGATTCTTCAGGATCTCTTATAATGATTATCCCGGCAGCTCCCTTTGTTACCTGTTCTGCGGTTTTGCCATGAAGATGGGGGTGATACCAATAGGTGCCTGCCTGGTCAAGAACCTTGATCCGGGGCGACCAAACGGTATGGGCTTCAATGACATTATGCGGACTACCGTCAGATTTAGCCGGAACATGTAATCCATGCCAATGCATGGTAGTGGGTTCGTCCAAGTCATTAAATACCGAGAACTGTACGGAGTCCCCCTTATTAAGAAGGATTGTCGGACCAAGCAGATTTCCATTGATGCCGATGGTTGCCGTTGCGTTGCCTGATAAGAATTGAATCGAGCCATTTCTTAAATGCAGGTTAAAAGTGCTTCCTTCCAGCGTGTGAGGTATTGCCAAAGGCTTTTGGCTGTATCCAGCGTAAAAGATGAACAAAAATCCAAAGGCCAGGATGAAACTTTTCATAACTGCTGGATATCAGCTATTTATTTTACTTTGTAATGCATGATCATCTTGTCAGAACCATCCATGTGCCAAAACCAAAGTTCCGTAGCAGTTAACTTGGTTATGGTATTTAAATCAGAACTGGTAGCATCAATGCCGTAAACCTTAAATTGGGTTTCATTCGCTTGAAATTGCCACATGCCCGTTGCAGGATTCAAACCCATATTGTCAGTGAACGTTAGTGTTCCATCTCCCTTCAAAGTCATTTGGTATTCGCTTCCTTCATCTGTCAGAATTTCCGCTGCAGTCAAATCCATTCCAGCCATATTCACCGATTCAATGACCCAAGTCTTACTGGTTATTAAAGCTGTTTTACTGGTGTCATCCTTACTACAGTAAGCAATTGTAAACACAACAGACAATACTATAACTGCTCCAATTAATTTTGATCCAAAATATTTCATTTTGATGTTCATTAAGTTTAAAATTATGAATCATGGTTATTTACCATAAGGCTTTAACAAGCGAAATGGGGAATAGTTTATACCGGTAACTGAAGGTGGCTTACAGCTCTTTTCACCTTTTGATGGACTCTGTCAGCCTGCTCTGGATGCTGTACCGGAACATATCGATATTAAGGAGGTTAAAACCTACCTTGAAAGTTTGCCGGAAGTTACGGGTGTGCATGATTTGCACATCTGGGCCTTGGGGACGACTGATGCAGCCATTACTGTGCATTTGTTAAGGAACGACCAGACCGATGTTAACTTCATAAAGACCATCCAGCAGGGGCTGACTAGTCGCTTCAGTATCGGCCATGCCACTATCCAGGTTGAATTCGGGAGTAGCGAGGAATGCGGAATTGAATTTTAACTCCTTGAGCTATCTGTCAAGCGTCTTTAATTCCGGCAAGTGATTCCATCATAATCTTGAGCTTTTTGAAAAGGCTGGATGCTTCGGCAAACAATACCTTATCTTTCCTGACCGCTTTCAGCATAATTCCCATGTTCATCGTCGAGATAACTGTTTTGCCATGCTCTTCATGCAAAGCCAGGGTACACGGCATGAAAATCGAGAATTCGGGATTCGAAGTAAGCATCATTGACGCTGTTTTTGCCTGGCAAATATCATAGACATAGGCTTTACGCTTAATCGGAAACCCTTTGGATTCAAGGATCTGGTGGTAATCATAGGATTGAAGGAGTGAGAAATTATGACTCTCGCATGCTGTTTCAACTTTAGATGCCACTTGGTCAATGGGAAGATCGCTCTCCAGTTTCACCGTTAACATTGCGATCATCTTGCCCGCCGGCAGATTGATTGCACTATTTTATTAAACATTTGTTAAGGATTTGTAATTATAACGTAAAACAACACCATGGTTAAAAAGTTATGACATTGACATATTTACCAATTCAACAATATCAATGTTGTTATCGGACAGGTTCAATACCAGGCTTTTGTTATTCAACGTATTTGTCAATTACCTTTTTTATAACCGGCATGATTACCATGACTACTGGCAAAGCAACCACGAAGCTAAGGCCCCATGATTTCATCCATTTCCCAATGAATCCGTCATGATAGCCGAAATTGACTGATACAATGACAAATGTTACAACCAAGGTCATTACCAATACCATAATGGCCAAGGTAACTTTCATTTCATTTTTTCTTGCAATTCGCATAAGTAGCTATATTTTAAAATGTTACCACTTTATCACTTTCAACCGTCCAACGTGTAAATTGGCTCATCGTGCTTAATTCAGCTCCTTCGATCAATGGAATTGATTTCAGACCCCGTGCTTCCGCACAACTTCCACACAATTTCACGAGTCCACCTTTTTGGATAATGGATTTTAGCATGCGCTCGATGCTGTAATATCCCTGTGGAGTATTTTGATTTGGGATTGCACAGGTAACTGCGTCTGCCATCAAAAAAATCCGAACTTCAGTTTGTTCATGTTCCTTCTGAAGCTGCATGGCCAATCTCATTGCATTATAGGCCTTTTCAGTACCATATGGGGCATCGTTTACCAGAATTAAGATACTATTCATTTTCAACAGGATTAAAAGGTTAACAGGATTTTGCTTTTCCTGACAATAGCATACAAATCGCTCATCGATGACATGGTGCAAACTTGTGGGTGAAGGTTGTTCCGGCTGCGTAAACAGGTACCACATCCTAGAATAAGGCCTCCGGCATTAAGGAAAATGTCCGATTGCTTTTTTATATCGGCATTATTCTTTGCCAATGAATCCATAACTACTCCTTTTCCCAAGAGGAATATTTGTACAGTGTCGCCTGAATTGACGGCAAAATTTGCGAGCCTCAATGCATTCCAGACGGTCTCAACGTCCTGTGAGTAGATCACCATCCCGATACTGGTTGGAGCGGGTTTATCTCCGGCATTAGTGCCTGATTGGGGAAATGCTACAGTACCCAAGCCTATAAATAGGAGCATTACACAAAACAATTTTTTCATGTTGTTGGTTTTAAAGTAGTTTGATAATTTCATGTTGTTTATTTAGGTTATCCACCAGAATTTCTCTCATGATCCGGCAGGCTATTGCAATCTTCTCACTGGAAAGCTTATAGAATGCCTTTAGCCCATCTTTTCTTTGAATCAGGATTCCATTTGATACCATCAAAGAAAGGTGTTGCGAGAGGTTGGATTTCAAAACCCCAGTTTCCACTTGCAAATCTGTAAATGCCAATTCCCGATCTCCGAGCACCTCAATGATCTCGATACGAATCGGGTTAGCAAGCGCCTTGAAATATTGGCATGCAGAACATAAATACTTTAATCCTGCATGTTTAGAAGTTTATAAGTTTACAAAAATATAAACTTGATTGACAAAAACGCAAATGAAAACTAAGTGTTTTGGCCCCTTATTTTTCAAAACCGAAATGATCCGAATGTGTTGTAAAAATCGTCCTATTCGTCAAGCCCTGATATCATCTTGTGCTTTTCGCTGAGTAGTCATCAGTGAAAGTTAGTGCACCATAACATATGGATTCTCATTATCAAAGGTGAGATTGTCATCATCAGTATCATCCGTTGTATCTGTATCATCTGTCTGGCGATTTTTAGTAATCAACTTCAAAAGACCTGGCAATACGATCAATAACAACGGCAATGCTACAATGAATCCACCAATAACCGCAATGGCTAAGGGTTGGTGCATTTGTGCCCCGGTTCCGATACCCAGCGCAAGCGGAGAAAGAGCAACAATGGCACCTAAAGCCGTCATCAGGTTAGGTCGAAAACGTGCTGAAACAGCTATTATAAGTGCATTGCTTCCTCCATTTTTCAATTCTGACAAATACTGCTGGATGGTAAAAATTGAGTTCTCGCCGATAATACCAATAATCATGATCAACCCGGTGTAGCTGCCAACATTCAAAGGCGTGTGGGTCAGATATAAGGCAATTGCACTTCCCGAAATGCCCAATATGCTTATAAAAAGCACTATCAAGGAATATTTCAGGTTTTTGAACATAAACAGAACGACAGTAAAAACCAACAAGCCCCCTGCAATAAGGATTTTTAGTAATTCGGCGAATGAATTCTGTTGTTCGGCATATGAACCCCCATACACTATCTGGTAGGATGGGGGTAAACTGATGTTTTTCATTTTCTGCTGAATGTCTTTCATGACACTTCCCAAATCCCTGTTATTCAACCGTGCAGTTACTACTCCCATGGACTGCAGGTTTTCTCTTTGAATTTCGGAAACGCCACTTTGTATGCTGAATTCTGCAAATTCGGTTAAGGGCATATAATCTCCGGCTGCTGTGGATATTGAAACCTGCTTTAACTCTTCGAGTGGTGTCTTATTATTGTTAGGAAAAATCACGCGGATATTGGTAAACTGCTCTTTCTCCGGCACTGTTCCCACAACAGTACCTTCCAGATAGGAGCTCGCCTGCTCTTGCAACAGCAATGGTGTAAGCCCGAATTGTTTGAGCTTGCCCTCTTTCGGCACGATACTCATTACCGGTCCGACAACTATGATTCCATTAAATACATCCGCTGTTCCTGGAACTGTTTGGAGTCTGTCAGCCACCTGTTTTGACAAGCCGAGCAGGATATCATGGTTGCTACCAAAAATTTTTATTTCAACAGGTTGAACGCTGCTCATTAAATCGCCCAGCATATCGGTGATTACCTGACCAAAATCAACTGTAAGGGCAGGAAGTGCACTCTCAACCTTTTTGCGGATATCATCAGATACCTGTTCGGTACTTCTGGTTCTTTTTTTGTTTAATTCAATCAAATAGTCCCCTCTGTTGGGCTCGGTTATAAAGAAACCCATTTGCGTTCCGGTTCGTCGGGAATAGGTTTTAACTTCGGGAATTGATTCAATAATTTTATCAGCTTCATTCAACATTCTGTCAGTTTCTTCAAGCGAGGTACCTGCCGGGCTATTATAATCCAGTACTATAGAACCTTCGTCCATGTTGGGAAGAAAGCCGGTCTGTAGCCTCGGCATAATAAATAGAATGCTGATAACTAATAGTATAACAAGCGTAAAACTGAAATATGGCTTGTTAAAAAGAAATCCAAGCCACTTGTATTCCGGTGCGTGAAATATATGGGGTTTCCTGGAAAATGCTTTATCGTTGGAAAAGAGCAGGTAAATAACCGGCAATCCTATCCAGGTTATAAAAAAAGAACATACCAGGGTAATGATCATTGTTTCCGTGAGAATTTTAAAATAGGCGCCGGCAATGCCTGTCATCAACTCAAATGGAATGAGGATGACAATAGTGCTTAATGATGAACTCACCATGGCAGGAAATAGAAATTGTATGGCTTTCCCTACCAGCTCCTTTGACTTTTGCTGAGGATTTGCCTCATGCGCACGATGAATCTGCTCGACTACAATGATGGCATCATCAATGATCAGGCCTATGGCTGCTGCAATAGCGCCGATAGTCATTATATTAAAATCGGATCCGATTGAAAACAACACAATGAAAGTCAGCGACAACGTTAACGGAATGGTCACAAGAAGCACCGAACTTGCTTTAAACGAATGCAGAAAAAGGATTACAACTACGATTGAGAGCAATAATCCTATCCATAACACATCTATTATGCTTTTGATGCTATTTTGCACAAACTCAGCCTGATTGTAATAAGGTTTCAGGACAACGCCCTTTGGCAAAAGAAGGTTGAGTTCCCTGGCTTTTTCTGTTACCTGAGCCGCAACATCAATCAGGTTGCTATTGGGTTGTTTTACAATGGCCACCAATGGAAAGTCTTTGCCATCTGCTTTGATTTTTACATATTCATTTTTTTCTGAAATTTCAACCGATGCAATATCCAAAATTTTGATCTGCCGGGTAGCATCATTAAAAAGAACCAGGTTTTCGAGTTGTTCCTTATTCGAAATTGTAGCATCGGTAACAGTAAGATAAAGCCTTTTATAATCTACTGTATAGCCGTTTGACTTAATAAATCCGGTTTGTTGAATGGCATTTGCAATTTCCTGTGTACTGATTTTTAAAAGCTTTAATTTTTGAAGGTCCGGTACAATCCTGTATTCTTTTTCCCGGCCTCCAATTACCTGAACGGCGGCAACTCCCTCAACGCGTGAAAAATAGGGTTTCACAGTGTATTCAGCTATTAATTTCAATTCTATCTGGGTTTTGCTATCAGATTGGAGTGAATACCCCATTACAGGTAAAATAGACGGATTCATTTTCTCGACCGTTATTTCCACTTCAGAAGGCAATGCGTTCTTGATTTGAGTAATACGCGATTCAACCTGTTGTTTGTCGAGATTAATATCGGAACCCCAATCCATAAAAGCAGAAATTTCGCAGCTGCCCATACTGGTTATACTGCGTATCAGTCTCAGGTTTTCGACCTGTTTGATAGCATTTTCGAGTGGCTTTGTAACAGAAACCATCATTTTGTCGACCGGCTGCTCCCCATTATTGGCAATTACCTTTATTTTTGGAAAAGTAATATTGGGGAACAACGACGTTTTCATATTCTTATACGATAACCCACCGCCTATTAAAATCAGTAACAATATGACTGCCACCGGGCTTTTGAAGCGGACAAAAATCTTTTCCATACTATTTTACGATTTTTACCAGAGTGCTATCTGACAACCCGTAGGCTCCTTCAATGATTACAAGGTCATCTGCCAGAATTACTGTTGAGATGACTTCCACCATCTTGTTGTTTCCAAATCCCTTTTTAACGGGTACTTTGATGGCGATGCTGTCGTCCAGAATTTTCATCACCCAGAACGCCTGTTGTATTTCGTTGGTCAACAGAGCTTCTTTAGGGATTAGGAGTGTATTTGAATGACTTGATTTGACAAACTGCACTATAACATTCAGATTTTCTGGTACCTGACGGTTGCCCCGGACTTTTATCAGGACATTCTGCGTTTGCGAAGTTTCATTGATCACAGGCATGATCTTATAAATATTCCCATCAAGAAAAGTACTGTCAGGCAATATAATTTTACATTCCTTATTAATTTGGATTGATTGGTTGTAACCATACGGAACATTAACCTGAACCGTCATTTCTTGATTTTCAACTATTGTGCAAAGCAGGCCGCCTTCTGTTACAAACATTCCTGATGAATTTACACTCAAATCGCTTATTATGCCATCAGAGGGGGCAAATACCCGGATCACACCGCTTTTTGAAGAGGTAAGTTCCGGATTAAGACCCGAATTTTCCAATGCTCTATTTTCCCTGGTCTGAATTTCGAAGAGAAGGTCGTTTTTATGCACCTTGTCTCCATATTGCACATTAATCTTTTTAAGATATCCAGGGATTGATGAAATAATTGCATTTTTTTTCAAAAAAACAGATTTTCCATTTAAGCTGATAATATCATCAATGCCGCCAACCACAACCTTTGTGGTTTTTACCATAACTTTTGCATGTGCGATATTCAGCACAGTTCCAGTACTTTTGCTCTTACAAGAGACCATGACAGTAAGTAGTACTGATATAAAAAGAAGATGTTTCCCGGTTTTCATAATCATAACTTTAGTAGTTCCAAAAATTGAATGAAATGATCAATGCCTGTTTTTCCATGTAGAGCATTAACCTATCCTGTTTTTTTGTTGCTATGTCCTTTACAATGTTCTTAAAATCAATTACTGAAATTTGGCCCTGGGATAATTGAACGTGATAGACTTTCACTAATTCATCATACTTATTAAGTTGATTGTCAGTTAGCTGAATTCTCTTTTCTATTGAAGCAAGCTGGCTCAGTATATTGTTTTTATTGATTTCTTGTTGCGTAAGGAAATTATACTTTTCAAAATTAAGTGTCAGCAAATTAATATTCGATTTTTGCCTTTGTATTTTTTGCTGGCTGCCATCAAAGATATTCCAGCTGAACATTAGACCGGTGCTGAAACCAAGCCGGTTAATTGTTGGCAGATACACTGCATTTAAGCCGGCATTCGCAAAGAAATTAACCTGAGGTTTGTATTTTAAGTCGCTGATCGTCTGTTCTGCATTAATAGTTAAACTATCGAGAAGGTAGGAACCTAAAAATGCTGAAGGAACCGCAATATTGTTATTTAACTGAAAATCCAGCTCTTGTAAATCAACAGAAGTAGTGTCATTAATTCCACACAGAATATTCAGATCGTAAAGATTATTCTCGAAATCGGACCGAGACGTTACATAATTCAGTTGATAATTCTCAAATTCAATCTGCATCAGCATTAAATCAGATTGTTTATAGATGGCATTGTCGACCAAGCTCTGCATGACAAGCAACTGGTCTTTAAGTTCCTTCAGGAGTTCTAAGCTTAGGTCAGCCGTTTTTTTAGCTTTCAGACAGAGAAGATACTGATGGCTGACGACTTTTTCCAGTTCATGCGTGGTGAGAGAAATACGATTGTCACTTATCCGACGTGCTATGGCAGCCCTGTTCGCGTAGGATTTCGAGATTGAACCCGTGAACAAGGGTTGTTTGAGCGATATAACCGATTGATATTGGCCGCCATCAGTCAACGCCATATCATATCCCGTATAGTTTGTCGCACCGTTTGAAACCGGTTCGAAACGATACCTGTTGTTATCATGCGAAATAATAGGAGCAAGCAACACTCCGGCTTCCAGATTAATTTCGGGTTTTGACAGGATGGTTTTTATCAGTTCCAGATCAAGCCCTGCGATCTTATTTTCGTTTTTAGCCAGGTTAATCAATGGGCTAAAAGCATTAGCCTTCTCCAAATAGAAATCCAGGCTTTTTTTTTGAGCCTGAACGGAATTCAGGAGGAACATTAAAATGAGCAAATTTACTAAGCGCATAATTTAAGCAGTTAACTGATTTCCATGATTTAAAGTTACGGATTAATTCTGTCGGAAACCTGTGGCACATTTAGTGAAAATGGAGGAATTGTGGCCTTGGACCTGAAGGCTGCCTCGGTGCGAAAAACTGGGCAGGATTTTATTAACAGCTCAAGTTGCGCTATTTAGATATATTCTTTTAATGAATTTCTTCTCAACAGTAAAATAAAATGAAAAGATCAAAACTTGGTTTATGAGTGCAGCTAATAAACCGATTTCTGAGCCATACCATATAGCAAGAGCATATGCCTGGAGTTGACCAATTCCGTACATTGGATTACTCAGAAATTTGTAAGGCCCAGTTTCAACAAACTCAGTGATTTTTTTCCCCAGAAACATATCTTTCCAATAATAAATATCAATGGAAACAACTTTCGCCGACCAAATTTTAATAAAAAAATCCAGCTAAGATCATGACAATCAATATTATTTGTAATATTTCACGGTCCACAAAGTTAAATAAACTGCCGTGAGTGGTCGCGGCAATAAAACCCAGACTGGCAGTATTATGAAAGAATAATATTCCAAGCACTGCTTCGAAAGACAGATAACCTTCCTCTTGATTACCCCATCTTTTAATAAACCAATGCCGGTAGCCATGTTCAGAGAGGACCAGAAAGATAAATCCCAAATAGAGGACCTCGGAAACCAGAAAATAAATCACTCCTATTGTATTGTTATCCTGATAATTGAATGCTAATAAATACGAAAAGGTAATGGAAATTGTAATTGCTATAACTCTCGGTAAGGTGGCATGTTTTGGTACAAAACCGGCCATAGAAATTAAAAGTAAACAGTAATTAAAAAAATCTGTCGAAATTTTGATGACTCGCGTTCGAAATATCATGAGAAGTTTCTTTTATAAGGTATTGTGATTAATCTCTTTAACGCTTACCAGTTATCCGATACCCAATATTCCATTCAATAAAATCAGAAATGTGAAAATAATAAGCTCTAAGGGTTATTCCCACAAATAATTTATCATTAATCTGATATTTTAATCCAATTTGCTGATGAAAAACAGGGGTTTGATTTTTTAATTTTTTGCGATAAAGATAAAACGCTGGCTGAAGGATGAGTGAAACTTTATTTGCTACTAACTCATAGGAGGGAAATATGCTGAGCTGCAATTTATCTGTAAACGGCCCATCTTTGATTTCCAACTGATTGTTGTCAACCGCTACCTGGGCATTTACTGAACCATTATACGAAACTGACATTCCGATACCAATTTTTGATTTATAGCTGACCTGCCGGTTATAAATACCGGTAACCCCAAAGACCGGGAAATACAAACCCTCAAATTTTTCCCTGATGTCAATGTTTACCGAATCGAAAATTACATTCTTGGCACCGCCAAAAGCAATGAATGCAAGCTCATTTCTTTTAGAATACCTGGGAATTGCCTGGGTTATAAACTCTGGCCTATTATAAAAGTTATATTTCAAACTGATTTTTGGGGCAATAGAATTGAATCCCTTATTGGGGTATTTCAATGAACCATTAGAAAAGTGAGTTAACGAAAACCCGGTTTCAAGATCGATTTTCTTTGTCAGATGGTACTGCAAATTTAATCCGGCATCGATTAAAAATGATTGTCTGGCCCCAATGGCTATATTATATTTGTTGGTAACAGGATTATAGGATTTCCAATTGGTAACCAACCCAAAACCCAGTTCGTAGTTAAAAGAAAGTTTTTTCCACCGAACAAACGGAGCATTGAAAAACCCGTAAATCGACATTGGGATGCCTATTTCTTCAGGATTATAAAAATCGCCGATATATAATCCTATTCCCCAATTGGGATATTTGTATAATTGCTCCCAGGCCTTTTCGCCCAAAGTTTGTGTCGAAAGTTTCAGGGAAAACGCCTGAAAGGCATTTATCTTTTCGGCTTCAGCATTGTTTCCTTTGACAAAAGAGTTGGTGGCAAAAACATAACCCTTTTGATACATTCCTTGTAGAGCAAGGGTTTCATGAACCTTGGCTTTTTTTGCACCGACAGAATCAGGTTGCGCAATGCTGAATTGAGGGATTGCTAAAATTAAAATGACACAGATTATTTTCATGTGAGATCTTTACTCCGGATAAATGAATAATACGGAGTCCGATCGGACAAAGCTTCCAAAAACTCCGAAAGCATTAATAAATTGGGTAGGTCGCAGAAACACCGGTTCGACGAACGGATTCATTTGAGCCAATTTCTGTTTATCGAGCTGATCATAATAATCAAACATATTCTTATCACAAATCTGGAGATAAACATAACACGCATCTCCGGCTTTATGCTTAAATGCAGGTTCCACCGTGAAAACCATCGGTACCCCATTCATGTGCTGATCGCTGTATATGCTCCGGCCGATTTCCCTGACCATCACCTTTTCATTCCCCAGGCAAGGCGATTTGATTTTATTGACACCGTAAGTGGTACTGTCAATCATACGGGTCATCTCATATCTGTAAAAGTTGACCCGATTTGGGTCATCCTTGAAATTGCACACAACTCCTTCATGTTCACCATAAATGTCTTTAAAATTTGAAACATAGTGAACACTATCTAATTGAACCACCTGGTTGTCGGTAGTTGTGGAAGCTTTAAATACCTCGCCGTTGATTGTTACTTCCAGGTCATACCTGACATTCGCTTCGATGATTTTCCCGCCGTGGTAGAAATATTTGTAATCACAGTAAAATGGATCGATCGCTGAATCGGGTGTTAAAATATCCGTTCCATGTTCACTTTTGATCATCACAGATGCCTGGTCAATAAACAGAGATCGTTTGGTTATTTTGGGATCAAAAAATGGAACCGTGCGATAAAGATAAAGAACAGGAGTAGCTCCGGGAGTTAGCAGGCATTCGATTGACACCTTGTCAGTGTAGGGTAATTGCTTGATAGTTATATCCTTTTCACAAGAAATGAGAAAAGAAACTATTCCCAGTAATATAAGGGCTGATCTATTTATAGTTTTCATTTTTAACAGTTCGTTTAGAAATTAAACTTCCAGCTTACCGAGGGGATGATTGGAAGCAGTGAAACTTCTTTGGCTTGTGGCAATTGGGTTATCGGATCTTTCGTCAAGTAAACAAAATACGGATTCATCCGGCTGTACAAATTGTAAACACCAAATTCCCAGGTTGATTCAAAGGCATGATTGAGTATTTTCCTTGTCTTGTTTTGCCGGATAAAATTAACGTCCAGCCGGTGATAGGGCCGGTACCGGTAATTATTCCGGGTCGTATAATCATAATAAGTACCGTCATACAGCGAACCATCCTGAAAGGAGGAAACCCTTCCCAGAGGCAGTGTATAGGCTCCTCCGGAAGTAAAAACCCAGTCTGCCGAGACCGTCCATTTTTCATTGATCTTGTAGGTGCCTACAATAGAGAAATTGTGCCGTTTATCATAAGCATAAGGGAAAGGATTTCCATAATTGAGTGAGGCAAACAATTGATTTGTCCAGGAAAGTGTATAAGAAACCCAACCGGTGAATCTCCCGAAATTCTTTTTTAAGAAAAATTCAGCACCATAACTAACCCCTTGTCCGAAGGTCAATTGTTCATCGAGGTTAGTTGCCACTAATGGCTGGGAACCTTCTTTAAACAGAACCTGGTTTTTCATGGTCTTGTAATAAATCTCAAGACTAGCTTCAATATTGTTATCCTGAAAATTTTTAAAGATCCCGATTGCAACCTGTTGGCTTACTTCGGGTTTGACTATTTTGCTGCTGCTGATCCAGATATCAGTCGGTAAGGAGGCAGTGCTGCTCGGCACTAAATGTAAGAACTGGTTCATCTTGGTATACGATGCCTTGATCGATGTAGTGGATGAAAGAGAATATTTTAATATTGCCCTCGGCTCCCAGGTAAAATAATTGATTTCCTTGTTCACAAACAGCGGAACCCGGACTCCCAGATATATGCTGATTTTATCAGACGCCTTGATTTCATCGCTGATGTAAATAGCGGTTTGGTGACTGAATTTTCGGGGGATGCTATCGGGCCTGATAAATTTGATGCTGTCGATATTTTTTATTTTGGATGACACGGTTGCCGGGAAAAAGGTATTATTGGAGTAATTGACTCCTAGTTTAATCGTATGATTATCATTTGGATAGATGGAAATATCTGTTTTAGCATTCATGTCGCGGATACCGGAATAGAGCTGGGCGAAGTATTTGCCCTGAACGGTCGACAAACTATTATGGTAATCGTTATAGATCAGCGAAGTATTGATGAATATCCGGTCACTGAACAAATGGTTCCATCGCACGGTGCCGGTAACGTTCCCAAAGTCGGTTCCGTAATTCAGGCTACTGGCTCCGGTGTATCTTGCATTATCGAGCCCGGTAAAGAAGCTTAAATATAAGCGATCCTTTTTCGACAAGGTATAGTTCAGTTTAGCATTAAGATCATAAAAATAGTAGGTGGTATTGTTCATGCTCTTCGGGATAAAGGGCTTGAGCAATAAATCGATATAACTTCTTCGGGCTGATATGATAAATGATCCTTTGTCTTTGACAATGGGCCCTTCCAAAGTCAGATCAGCGGATAAAAGACCAATACCGCCTTGCCCTGAAAAGTTCTTCTTATTGCCTTCTTTCATGGTTATTTCAAGGATGGAACTCAACCGTCCGCCGTATTCAGCGGGGAATCCGCCTTTTATCAGCGAAACATTATTCAAAGCATTATTGTTGAACGAGCTGAATAATCCAAAAAGATGGTTGGGATTATAGATCGTGGCTTCGTCAAGTTGAATGAGATTTTGGTCGGTATTGCCCCCACGAACCTGAAAACCGGTAGTTCCTTCCTTGCCGGATTGGACTCCCGGTAATAACTGAATAACTTTTAGAACATCGTTTGCACCGGCTAAAGACGGCATTAAAGCGGATTGCTTTAACGGAATATCAATGGTTCCCATACGGGCCTTCTTGATATTATTATCATTTCGCCTGGCATTCACTACCACTTCATTCAGGGTTTGACCAATAGGATCAAGCGAGATATCGCCAGAAAAACTCATTGAACCTGAACGCTTAATTATAACCATTTGGTAACCCAGGTAGGAAATTGCCAGTTGAACCGAGTCGGTTTTGGGAATGGTTAAAGAGTAGAAACCGTAATTATTGGTAATCGTACCCGATTGGTTAGCAAGATTGTAAATGGCCGCACCGATCAAAACTTCACCGGTTTTGCCATCCTTGATGGTTCCGCTGAAGGTTACTTTCTGAGCTTCAACACTTAATGCAGAAACTATGAGCATCAATAAGAAAACTAATTTCTTCATTCTTTGAATTGTGAATAAAATGATAATTAAATATCAGGAGTTACAATGGTTAACTCCTGATATTTAATGACTTAAAGATTAACGATATTTCGGACTCTCGGGGGATTTCAAAACAATCCGCTTATTCAACCTCCATAAATTTTTGAACATTTTTAACGAAGAGGTCATACAGGGCCTTATTGTTGTTGGGATCAATCAAGATTTTGCCATTAGTCAATTGTGCAGTTACCAGATCAACGGTGTCAAACCATTTCTGGACATCAAAAACAACAGTCAGGCTAACCGTGGTTGAAGCCGTAACAACAACTCCACCATTGGGCAGTAACAATTCAAATGTACCGGCCAAATCAGAACTGATTTCCACAGGAACATTCCCATTAAGAGTTCCCTTCAGGAGAATGGTATGTCCATCCTGACCAGCTAACAGGTCGAGATTGATCTTTTTATAGGTACCTGCAGGTGCTACCATCTGATCAACCGGTGTACTTCCGTCAGCTATGTTTAGTAAATAGGGGCCGGCCAGAACGATATCGCCTGTATCACCTGAATTACCGGACTCTGGTTTTTCTTTGGTATCCTTGCCTCCCTGATTACCATTGGCATCCTGGTGTTCTTCGCCTGAATTTTCCTGAATCGTAAGGTTGGCAACGTTCACCCAGGCTTCCGATAATTGAAAGGTACCTCCCGGCAAAGTGATATCGCCCTGCGCGGTTTTGAATTTCGATCCCGAAACGCTGTTGGCTGCCTTAATACTGATGGGACCGCCAAGATCCATGAGCAAGGGTTTCTTGACACAGCCCGTGAAGGCAAGTCCAAGAGCCACAGCCGCAATTGTTAACACACTCATTTTTGTTTTCATGAAGAAATTATTTAATTGATTATATCTCTAAGACTTCGAGGTCCCCAAATGGGTTGGGTACACTTTTCATTATTTATTTCGGTAACCATCCAGACGCGGATAAATTCGATAGGTTCATGGGCATAAGTCTCATTGCACAAGTCGAGTAGGCCGGGGGAATTTCACCCCCAGCCTCTCACAGAACCGTAGTTGACAGTCTCCCGTCATACGGCTCTTCCAGATAAACTCAAATGGTAAAGCCATATTTCCAATGTACAAATGTGTTAGGGTACCACTTCATCGTACGTTTCAGCCAGCTATAGGATTTGGAAAATGTTTTAAACCTGTATTTTCCTCTCGCCCAACTGGCAATACGGCGGTTGAGTAACCAAAAGACCCGCTGCATTTCAGTGAGGCGAAATTTCCCATAGTAATTGAGCCAGCCTTGAATCCTCGGTGCCAGAGCGTTGGCTAAATCGTGAATGTCCATTGACACCCAACTCTGAAAAGCCAAATCCCGCAGTTTCCCTACGATTTTCTTCTCGCTCTTCTTACTGATAGCTGGTCGGAATCCCCAAAATTTCTCCCCGTCCGATTTTTCACAAATCCTTGGTTTGAAGGTGAAGCCCAGGAAATCAAATGACCCCGGAACTTCCTTTCCTTCTTTGAAAAACCTTGCAGTTCGATAACAATAGACAGTCTTTGTCTTATCGGGGTGTATTTCCAGTGAATACTCCGCCAATCTTGCCTTCAGTTTATCCAGTATGAAGTTCGATTGCTCTATACTTCGTGTGTGGATCACGATGTCATCGGCATATCGCTCAAAAACGATGAGCGGCTGCGTATCAGCCAGCCATTGGTCGAATGCATCGTGCAGATAGAGGTTGGCCAGCAATGGGCTGATGACTCCGCCCTGTGGCGTGCCTTTGCTCCTTGCCTGCAACTCCCCATCCTGCTTGTATACCGGCGCTTTCAACCATCGTTCGCTGTAGAGTAAGATCAGCTTCTGACTCGTGTACTTCTGCAAGATCCTCATCATTTGTCCATGGTCTATGTTGTCAAAGAAACCTTGGATGTCAAGGTCTACCACATACCATCTTTCCCAACAGTTCATAGCGCATTGCTCAACGGCATCGTGGGCACTCTTGCCCGGTCGATAACCAAATGAGCTGGGATGGAACAGCGGTTCAATGATTTTCTCCAGTTCCTCCCTGATAACTTGCTGTGCTACCCTGTCGAGAATGGTGGGCAACACCCTTCTTAACTGCACTCCTTCGCAA
>QYQM01000166.1 GCA_007280905.1 Porphyromonadaceae bacterium
ACTGAAAAACTCCTGTTCCGGATCATTGCTCATGTTTGCAAATGGGAGCACAGCGATGGATATTTCTGCTGGTTTGGAGGATTTAAAAAGCTTGGGAATAAGGAGATATCCCGGCACCAGCAATGCCAGCACCAGGAAGGAACCGATTACGTATTTCAGTATTCGGCTTTTTGGCTTATAAGCCCTTGATCTAACAACTTCCTTTTTGACCTCACTCAATGGCTCCCTTGGTTGAGTTTTGTCCTCAGTCAGTGCGGCTGGTTCTGCCTTTAATCCCGAAATGATCTCTTTGACGGCGTTTGCTACCTTGTTAATCTGATCGCGGTAATAAGTCTTATTGAGATTATCCTTTTTATCATCTGTTGGTTTTAGCGGCCGGTTCACGCCAACCTCTTTATAGATAAACTCGATTGCCCTTAATACTCCACCCAACTCATTTTCAAGCAGCGATTTATCCTCCTGGTCGAGGGTATGGATCTTCACCGGCAATATCCTGCTGGCCACATTTCCGCCGGCAAGGCGGATATCCCTGCCGAACCGGTCTTCCTTTGCCAGATTGTTGAAGGCAACAAACTCGTGCTGCCAGGCAAAACTTTTTGAATCGCAATAGGTTTGGGAGATGATGGGGATGAATATCAGGCACTTCAGTTTCTCTTTCAGGCTTTTATCAACATTGTGGGTTTCCAGCAACCCGTTGTGCGGATCCACATCGAAGTAAATGGATACATCCTCCTTGAAAGTTGCCTCCAGTTCTTTCTTCAGATTGTCGACAAACTCCGTCACCCAGCCGTCGTATTTATTGTCCTTCTGGCGGTAGCTGATGAAGATGTCGTATTTGAAACCGGTTAAAACTGAGGGCATGATCCGGATTTTAGGTTAGCACTTTCAAATATAACTTAATATCAGGAAGCTGGCTTTTTGTTGAACAATCTTTTATACTACAGCTTACCTGGTTGCCCGAAGGGGTGCGTTTTGGTTTTCGGTTTTCGGGTTTCAAAATAAATCGCCCGGATTGATCTTCAGGAATTCGAGCAATGGCATCCCTGTTTTACCGATCAGTAAAATGCGGTGGGGTTGAAAACGTTTCTGGAAAGCCTCCATGCCCTTACGTTTGTAGCCTTCTCCGGAAGAGACCTCCAACCCGAGAACTTTTCCGTTTTTCTGAATCACAAAGTCAACCTCATCATTCCGGTCGCGCCAGTAATTTACGGTAATCCTGGCGGTGAGGGCATGATTGACCAAATGAGCGCCCACCGCAGATTCAACCAGCCGTCCCCATTGAGCAGGCTGATTTAATACCTCAGTATATGATTCATGCCGCAGTGCAGAAATCAAGGCGGTATTAAAAATCTGAAATTTCGGACTCGACGATCGCTGCCTCGTTTCGTTAAGGGAGAATTTCTCAAGACCCGCAAGCAAGCCCGCCTGGCTGAGTAATTCAAGATAGTGGGAGAGGGTTGTGGTGTTACCGGCAGCAACCAATTGTCCAAGCATTTTGGTGTACGAAAACACCTGGCCCGAGTATGAACATCCGAATTCAAACAGGCGGCGGAGCAAAGCGGGTTTTTCAACACGGGTCAACATAAGGATATCCTTTGAAATGCTGGTTTCGATGATGGAATCAGATATATATTGTTTCCACCTGACCTCCTCGTCCATGATTCCTGCTGAACCCGGATACCCGCCAAACCAGATATATTGATTAAGTTCGATGCCAAAGGCGGAATGCATTTCGCTGAATGACCAGTGGCCTGCATAGATCATTTCAAAACGTCCGGTCAAAGATTCCGACAATCCCTGTTGCAACAAAAGCCGGGATGAACCCGATAAAAGCACCTTAACCGGTATTCCGTTCAACGAATCAGCATCCCATTCCCGCTTAACGATCTCGCTCCAGTTTTCGACTTTCTGGATTTCATCCAGGATCAATAAAAAGGCGGCCGATGGATTTTGCTCTTGTCTGATCCGGGCGAAATCCCATTGCTCTCTGAGCCAAACACTCCCGGCAGTTACAAGGCCATCAGCCGTGGCATAATGTGCAGGAAAAGGAAGGTCTTTCATTACTTGATTAACCAGAGTGGTTTTTCCAACCTGGCGAGGGCCTGCCACCACCTGGATAAACCTTCTTGGTTCAACCATCCTCGTTTTAATGATCTGAAACAAAGGTCTTTGATACATAATTTACAATTTACTCAAACCAATGAGTAAAATTACATAAATCTTGACGAAATAACAACAAAAATCTTCTTTCGAGACTTTCAGACTTGGGATTATAATAGGCGCAAGTATGCGTCTCTCGTAGACGCATGTATGCGTCTCTACATATTGTTTGCAATCGCCTTCTTTACTTCCTCGAGATGAAGGAATAATCCGTGGTTATAAACCGGCTTTAATTCCCAGCTTTTTTCAAGAAACTTCAACGCTTCTGTATATTTTCCCTGCTTGTACAGTCCCCACCCTTTATATTTCAGGTAGGAACAATCATCGGGACTCAATCGCAGCGCCTTGTCGATCAGTTCTATACCCTCATTGATTCCCCGGTCATATTCAATCAGGAATGCACCGAGGCCATAATACTTCCACCCTACTTCTGCAGGTTCCTGTAATAGGGCCTTCCGGAAATACTGCTCGGCTTTTTCGAGACGACCCGCTGACGAAAAAATGGATGCAAGCGTTGCTGTTATCGCCCCCTCAGGCCAGAAATTTCCCTTGCGGACGGATATGAATCTTTTAAGATATTGATTTCCGGCAACCGTATCCCCCTGCATAAAAGCCAGAACAGCGTGTTTGCTCAGCAGCTCCGGATTGTCGGGAAATAATCCGTCCGATTTCGCATATATCGCATTCTCTTTTGCGTACTGACCGGTTTCATGATATGCATTTCCAAGCACTAGATTGTTGTATGGCGATGATGGCTTTACATCCCATTTCTTTGTGTAAATGTCCAACGCTTTTTCCAGCAAGGGAATGGCCTTGTCATACTGTTGCAATCGATGATAAGTAAAACCTAAAATGAGATAGAATCCGGGAAACTGATCATCAAGCTGCAATAATTGATTTATGCATTCTATTTCCTGATAGGGCGTTTCAAACAACGCGGCATACAAATGGTTTGTGCGCAGCTTCAACTCCATGGGCATTTGATCTCTTTTCGCGTAAAGAATGAGGCACCATTTTTTGGCTTCGGCGAAAGACCCCTGATTAAAATAGGAATAGGCCAGAAATAAGGTCGCAGCGGTAAATGTTGAATCAACAGCCAAGGCCTGGGAAAAATACTTTGTTGATGAGGTGAAATCGTCCCTGTCAGAAGCCTTTTGCCCATAAATGAAATACCTGAATGCTTCCGGAGAAGAAGTAGTGATATTGTTCCTGGAGAGCGAACCGGCAGGCAATTCTTTTTCCAGATGGGATATGATCAATGAGTTCCTGACCATTCGCTTGAGCGAATCGATGACCTGAAAAATCATTTCTTCCTGTGCCGGTCCGTCTATTTCAAAAGATTTGACCACTGCATTCGTTTTTGAATCGGTTAATTCAGCATTCAGCCGGATTTTTGAGCCGGCCTGTTTGATGCTGCCATGGATGTAGACATTTGCATCCAGTTTCTGCGAAATCGTTCTGGCAATTGAGGGAGTAAGGGAAGCGTAATTTACCAGGCCCTTGCTTTCCAATAAATCAGAGACCGATTCGGCTTGTCTGACCATTAATTCCTCGGAATTCGAGAGATAGGTGATCAACATGTCCTGTATTCCATCACGCCAAACATTCCAGATTGTATCATTGGTCAAATTCTGGAATGGCATTACAGCAATGGTAATCCTTCCGCTTGAGTCTTTCAGGTTTTTGGATTCCTCCTTGTTGATCAGGTGAGGAAAATAAATTCCCAGAGCCAATAGAACCGCCAGCATAAGTGCACCGGTAAGCCACCTGCCCGTTTTAAATTGGCCATTCCGTTTGCCCTTGCTGCGTTCTTGCCGGTTTTCCACCGATTCCACAACCTGCAGAGTTCTCCCCCCGGAAGCTGGTCCAGGTTGTGCCTTCAATCCGGCAAAAATCTCACTCAGCGCATTTGACACCTTGTTGATCTGATTCCGGTATCGGGTGTTGTTCAGATTCAACTTTTCGTCATTCAGCGGGGTAAGCGGCCTGTTGACTCCCGGCTGTCGGTAAATAAAATCAATGGCCCTCAATACGCCACCCAGCTCGTTTTCGAGGAGAAGTTTGTCTACTGCCTCCAGCTCGTGAATCCGAACCGGGAGCACACGGCTGGCCACATTACCATTGGGCAGTTTCACTTTAAGTCCGGATTCACTTTGTGATGCCTGCTCCACGAAAGCCCTGAACTCATGCTCCCACGCAAAAGATCTGGGGTCGCAATAGGTCCGGGAGATGATCGGGATAAAAACCAGGCATTTCAGCTTCTCCCTGAGCGAGGCGTCCACGTCGTGCGTCTCAAGCAGCCCGTCATGCAGGTTGGTGTCAAAGTAAACGCTGATATCCTCTTTGAAGGTGGATTCAAGTTCGGTCTTTAAGGCTTCCACAAATTCGCTCACCCACCTGTCGCCTTTGTTGTCCTTCTGGCGGTAACTTATGAAGATGTCGTATTCGAAACCCGGAATGATGGAAGGCATAATTTTGATTTTACCTACTTTAATTAATTAAAGTTATTTGTTTGTATCAGATAATCAATATGTTAATCGAATAACAACGAAATTACCCGGAGTCTGAAGTTTTAGGGCACGAGGGTTCATTTGAGAAGATTATTCTACCTTGCATCAAAATTGCAGGATGACCATGGAAACACACGCCCACCACCTTCACAAAGCCCCCGGAACAAAAATCTGGCACTATTTCTTCGAATTCCTGATGCTGTTTCTGGCCATATCTCTGGGATTCTTTGTTGAAAACAAGAGAGAACTGTACACTGAGCATCATCGTGAAAAACAATACATGCAATCACTGGTGAAAGACCTTGAGCAGGACATAAGCAATATCGACTCTTTCATTGCCAATAAAGAAGCAAAGAATCAAATCGCAGATTCGCTTACCTCATTGTTTTTGGGGAACCAATATCGGAACCACACAAGTTTGATTTATTACTGCGCCCGGCGGTTTTCCATCATAGAATATATTTTTCACATGACAGACGGAACACTGATGCAACTAAAGAATTCCGGCGGGCTTCGTCTTATTCAGAAGAAAAATGTTGTAGACAGTTTACAGGCCTATTTCAACTTATACCAGCAGTACGAGGATAACAGGCAGCTTGATTTCCTTCAGCTTCGTGATTATCGGGAAACCATGATAAAATTGTTTGACGTAAGGATATTTGATCAAATGGTCACGAATTATCCGATCATTACCATTCCATCAGGGAATCCGCCCCTGCTCAAAAATGACCGTTTTCTAATCAATGATCTGTTAACACGTGTTCAATTTTCCAGAAGGATTAACCTGGTGAATATCAAGTGTACCAATGAATTAAAAGGCAAGGCGCAGAGACTTATCGGCATGGTTAAAAAGGAATACGATCTGGAATAAATTAAGGCTTAATTATCACTGGAACGGCAACCCCATTTTTTCAAACAATTGCCTGGTTCGCGGGTCTTTTTTAAATTCCGGGAAAAGCCGGATGGGAAATTGTAAATATAACATAAGCCCCTCACACATTTCAATTGCCTTTTCAAAATATTGATATGCCGCATCAAATTCTCCCAAGGCCATATAAGCAATGCCAAAATCAGCATTGCCTACCCATTGCGTGCTTTTCATGGTTTCCATTTTTTCAATAACTTCCCTTGCCTTTGTTTTTTCTCCCATAAGTCCATATAGAATAGCCAGATAACGTAATGTCAGGGAGCTGTAATTTTGACGAATCGCTATTTCAATTTCAGGAAAAGCTTCTTCGTATCTCTTTAGATTCATCAGTCCGCGTCCGACTATACAATGGCCGCTCCAGAAATTGGGTTCCAATTCAATTAACCTCTGTCCATATTCAATTTCTTTTTCATGATCTCCTGCCATATAATAGATCATCGCCACATTATCATTGATCGGTAATGATATGGGATCCAGGCTATATGCGATTGATGCCTGTTTGATGGCTTCTGTAAAATTGCCAAGAAGCCCCAGGCAAATGGCATATTTCTCATGTGCTTCAGCAAGGTTGGGGTTCAGTTCGATCGCTTTTTTGTATTCAATGGTTGCCGATTTGAAATCCCATTCATAATACATTTTCATCCGGGCCATCACTATATGGCTTTCAGCAATTCCATCATCCAGCCGGAGGGAATGTTCGGCAGCCTCCTTCATTTGTGGCAGGCACTTTTCCGGCGGGAGATAATTGTAGACCCATAAAATCATATAGCTGGAGGCCATGGCAGCATAGGCCAATGCATAGTCGGGCTCAATTTTGATTGCCGCATTGAAATAGTAAATCGCCTTGGTAAAGTTATCCGCACCTTCAAACTTATTGTAATAAAAACGCCCCTGAAGATAGAGTTGGTACGCTTCGGGGTTATTGGTGTACTTTTTAAGTACCGCATCCTTCACCGTTCCCAATAACTTAATTTTAATGGCATTCAGGATGGCCATGGATATGTCATCCTGCAGATCAAAGATGTTTTCCTCCTGCCGCTCATATTTATCGGACCATACAGGATATCCATCGGCCACCTTGATAAGTTGTGCGGTTATGCGTATTTTATTCCCCGATTTTCTGATACTGCCTTCCAGGATATGGTTCACACCCAGTTGCTCGCCTATTTTGCGCAGGTCCTGATTTTTTCCCTTAAATGTAAAAGAAGAAGTGCGCCCCGCCACTTTTAATCCGGGTACCTGGGCCAGCTTGATAATGATATCGTCGCTGACTCCATCACTGAAAAACTCCTGTTCCGGATCATTGCTCATGTTTGCAAATGGGAGCACA
>QYQM01000066.1 GCA_007280905.1 Porphyromonadaceae bacterium
GGCGGCGCTGAATAAGGAAAGCGGACAGGGATGTTGCCGGTTTTGAATGGAGGATAGCATCAAGGTTAAGTACATAACGGATCATTTTTCCCGGTGTCTCATTCATTTCCTGTAATGGAATATTGACACCCCATAGATTTCCGAATTGAGTATTTCTATAATTTATTCCCGGGTTATGCTGAGCGGAGTTATAGAAGGGTTCGGCAGGAGATTATTGTTGCCGAGGAGTTGGATTACTCCATGGTGAAATCCGCTGAGCAGATGTTTATATTCCGGCCAATGCGAGAGGATATAGAGGGCCTACGGATAAGTGATGATTTGTTGGTTCACCCAGCAGGCAAACAGGGTAACTATTCCCGGGCAAAGCTTTAAATATTCACACACCCGGATAAAGGATGCCATACCTGGCTGGGAGCCAAGCAGGTGGTACTTAGTAAGGTCGACCGATGTGTCCCAGAGAATTTGGGTTTTCGTTATATTGCAATGATCCGGCAAATCCACAATGAAACGGATAAGCAGGTTATTTAACGCTGCCTGGTCCGGGGAGTTTGAAATTAGTGGGTTTTTCATTTTGTGGTACAAGTGTGGTTCTGAACATAGATTTTCACAGTAAACAATCGCACGTACTTCAAGAGTACGAAGCTCCTTCAAATATAATGTTTTTATTTCCAAGCCATGGATAGTTTTGGCGACTAAATTTCTGCATGACTTCCAAAATAAGCGGGAGCTCTCTTTTCTTCTTCAGTTTGACGGTAATAGTGTTATCGCCGATTTCAATGTCGGCCCCGTTCAGGACAAATTTATCATAGAGAGTTTGTGCGGTAAGATGTTCGTAACGGCCCAGTTCCAAGGCAAACAAACGATACAGGTTATGGGCGAGGATCGACATGGTGAGGTCAAAATCGACCTTAATAACCATGGACGAAGAGACCAGGTTCAGGTGAAAGAAATCTATCTGTTCCGAGATGGTTTTTTCAACCAACCAGCGGCGGGCATATTTTCTAACTATTTGTTCAGTAGTCAAATCGGTATCATTGGTAATGCTAACCGCGGGTTTGATTTTTCCATTTCCGGTGATGGTGATTTGGCGGATATCCTGATCATAGCCGGCGAGAAAAACCATTTCATCGTACACGCGTAAGGTTCTGTGCTTATTTCCGGCACCTTCCACCTGGATGTTTGCCCAGCCCTTTTCGGGCAGTTTGGCGATCCTCTCCAGGATCAGTTTTCCCCGGCGGCGGATGGTGATAAACTTGATGCTATTCTCGTCGAGCTTCCGTAGGTTTTCATAGTTGGTGAACTTGCTGTCAAAAATAACATACCGGAGTGTGTCGTCCTTCTTCCTGGTCCCGGCACGATAGAAGTCCAGGAACTCTATAACGGTGTCGCTTTCACTCTTTTGCAATACATTGGCGCTTCCATATCCGATCAGCCCACTATCGGGGTCATGGGCCAGTACGGCCAGCATGCTGCCGAGGGCCTTGCCGCGTTTCCCGGACCAGTTGTTTTCCAGATGACTATCGTCGCCCCAGTAAGGAATGGTTGTACAATCAAGGTTAGCCGTGTCTTCCAGCAATCCGAACTTCAGCCATACCCGATGCAGCTGTTTCAGGAAAGCCAGGTTCATGCCAGGGGTCACCCGGTCGGAATACGAGATGTACCAGGCTGTTTTCGGCAGCACATTCAGTCCGGCAAACAAGCCCATTCCCCGGTCCATGCACCAGGTGTCGTCGGAGGAATACCGGCGGCGATTGGCCAGTTTCAGCGCCAGAAAACAAAGAATGGACGAAGCCTTGCTGATGATGGATGTGCCGGGATAATTGGACTGTTCGATCACCTGATCTATCCCATAGCGTTTGAGGATCGGGGTAAACATCAGGATACCGGCATTGGAACTTTTGAAGGATTCCGGTTCAAACGTAAGGGGGACCGATTTCTCTGCCTGTATCTGAACTGTATCCAACTGCTGCTTCACCAGTTTTGTGCGCCGGGGTAAACGTGAAAACCCTTCAGCATGAATGATATTGTAAATATTTTTCTCCGACAGACAGTGGCCCAATCCGTCGAGGGCAACCTTGATATCGGGCACCGAATAATACTTCTTTCGCATCTCGATGATCACTGATTTTGCCCCGCTTGTTTCCTGAGAGATCTTTCGTCCTGGCGTGCTCTCGACAAAGAAGAAACTACCCGTTGGGTCTGCACTCAGCTTTGCCCGGAAAGAAGATACCAGGGAAGTAGCCGCCCGGTAGGTATACCCGAATCGATCGGCCACCTCCTGGGCGGGTGCGCCTTCAAGATAATACATCCGTAATGCTTCGTATTGCTTCTGTGCCACGGTTTTAGACTCCTGAAAGAAAGTTACTGGGTCCATAGTTCTGCTTATTATTACCGTGATAAAGATAATTAATTATCACATAATAGTAACAGAAAACAACCATTAATTTACTAACACAATGATTGATTGTTGTTTATAACTTTACGGAAAAAACACACGATCAAATAAAATAAAATTAAAAATTATTTACTGAATTAATACGGCCGTATCGACAATTTTAGCCCCGGTCTCTGCGAGATCGTATTAATCACAATATCAGCAACTAACAGAGGAATTTTCGAAAACCAACAAGCGGGGAATACGGTGGGTTAAGACTGTGAAAATCTATGCTGAACTAATTGGTAGGATGTGGTCTTACTTGTTAATCCCGGTTAAGCGCCAAAGTTTACCCCTAATTTCAATATCTTTTTTGTATGAGCCAAAACAAATCCATCATGAAACGAAATAGACAGTTAACTGAATCTGACTGACCATGTTTCCTCCTGTCTTTACATGGGAAAAATCATCACTTAAGAAAACTTTCTGAAAAAAATATTTCTGGGGGGGGGGGTAAAATGCAGATAATGAGAGATATAGAAAATGGGTCAAGTGTAAAAAACAGAAAACTTTCTTGGGGGAATGGCCAAGAATGCTATACTTTTATTTTTTATTAAACTTAATACAAACAATCATGAAAAGAAAAAATGTTCTCTTGTTGATGTTTTTCGCTATTGCTTCTTCAATAGTGATTTCAGTATTTGCGACTGAACCAGGCGGAGATATAGGATGTACAAGCGGCTGGGGGGACACGGATCCTAACTGGGGGTATTGCACGCTTGAGTACTTTGAATGTTGCCCTACTATTCTTGAATCAGCTACATGTACAGTAACAGATGGTTATAAAAATTGTAACGGTATAAAAATGCCTTGGGAGACCAAGATACCTGAATAGAAAATAAATTTTCCATTTTGTTTTACTTACCTCCATGCTAGCATCTTGTAATGCCAAACTACAAAATTTTATTTCGTATTGCAGTTATTTCGATTCTATCACTACAATGGTCTTGCTCGCAGGAGGTAAGTAACAACAAAGATTCTTGGGAAATTCAGTTAAGCAAAATTTCTCAAAAAATATTCATTTTGGATTCTGTTTCATTACCTTATTCAAACTCATTTCAGTTTTTCGAGAACGACTCCAAAAGGATTTTATCTTTTGTAAATCACTATAATAATAGTATCTATTTTTATAATTACGATTCACTAAAACTTGAATACATATGGAAACCCAAAGAATCAATCTCTGTTGATAAATATATTGATGGCCATTTTATTGTTAATAATGATACTATTGTAATTTTTAATTATAGATCTAATTCTTTGAATTTTTATGATAAAGCTGGTAATTGTTTGACTTCATATGAACTATTTAGAGACAAATCTCAATTTGCTCATCCACCTGTTCCAGTCATAGGTACTTTCAATCCACTCTTAATTAAAGATAGCCTCATATTTTGTACTGGATTTATTGCTGGTGAATACAAAGATGCAGAAATGAAACAACGACCAGTTGTAATTAAGTATAATATTCAATCAAAGAAAATCGATTATTATGTAAACTATCCTGATATATATTCCAGATATAATTGGGGCGGCTCTGATCTACGAAAAGTATATTCTGTTGTTTTTGGGAATAAGGTTATTGTCTCTTTCCCATTAAATAATAATCTTATATGGTTTGATACTAAAAACCTCAAAGAATACGTTAAAGAAACTCTAAACAATTTAAAATTCCATCCTATTAGGAAATCGAAAGATCGAATGCCTACCAAAGAAGAGATTGGTTTTCTTTTCTTTTCTAATTATTCCTATGGCCCAGTGTTGTATGACAAATTTAATAATCTAATCTATCGCATTGTGTATGAACCAGCTCCTAAACCAAAGAAAAATGATGCTCACTCATGGTATCGGCTTTGGTGGATTGATATTTTTGACGAAAATTATGGGCAATTAGGAAGACAAAAGATGGAAGATTCATTATTTTCAATAAAAAATATGTTTGTCACCGAAGAAGGTCTTAATTTTCAAGTATTTACAAATGACAATGAGATTAAATTATTTCTCCTTCAACCTAAAAAAAAAGTTAAATGAAAATAATTAAAATACTCATTATTATCCTATTAATCCCTTCTTGTATCAACCAGGATGAAAGGAGGTTTTCGAGTTTTCTCGTCGAGTACCCCAATATTCAAGACTATAAATACTATTTGATAGTTCCTTTTCTTGGCTGCAAGGATTGTTATAGTAATGCGGAATTATTTATTGTACAACATTCCAAAAACCTTGACAAAATTGGGGTTTTTATAACTGGATCTGGTTCAGATAAAATGATGAAAATACGGTTTGGTGAAGTAATTAATAGAAAAAATATTATTTTTATCTCGCAACCAAATACAAAACGATTGTCATTGGATAATATTATTTATCCAACATTACTAACTTTTAAAGGAAACAAATTATCAGTCTCATTGGCAGATTTCGATTCTCTTAAATATAAAATTGAATAACAAAAATGAACAAAACATCTTTTATTTTTTTAATTGCTGCTTCATTTTCAACAATAACATTTGGACAGCATCTTGTTTCAGCTTATAGAATTCCAGATATCTTAATGAAGAAACATACTCCTTTGTATTTGGAAGATTATACAATGACTCCTGAATTTATTCCGCTTGAAACCAAGCCTGAATGCTTACTAGATATCCTGTTGCAAGTCGATGCCGATTCTCAAAAGATTTATGTTCTTGATCGAAGAAAAAATATTTTTATTTTTAATCGCCATGGAGAATTCCTAAATAAGATTCTCCCAGAAGGGAAAGGTCCTGGTCAATTTGTTAGGATATTAGGGGGCTTTGCTTTGTTCGCTGAGAGTCAAAGATTATGTATTTATGACGATTCCCAAAGGAAATTGCTTATTTATAATTCAGATGGGAAATTCCTAATAGAAATTAAAATCAATATTCCGGTCCAGAAAGTTTCGGGTCTTGGAAAGAGCACTTTGTTGTTTTTTACCGATGCCCTTTATACTAAGCATGCTTATCATGAATTGTCGTATTTTGATATTTCACAAATGAAGTTTATTAAGACATTAAAATTGCAGGCACAGATCCAGATTGAAAGAGCTCAAATGTATCAGCAACCAGGTTTTACAAGCTACAGAGATGAATTGCTTTTAAGGATTCCTTTTTGTGATACTATTTTCAGGGTTACATCAGATACATGCATACCTGGTTACATTTTTAAACTGGGACAGGCTGGGATTCCAAAAGAAATCTACGGAGACCTGAAAACGCTGGAAAATTCTAGACAAAGGTATATTAATTTTTCACCACCAGTTGAAACCCGTAGTTTTCTTTTTTTGCCAATAATTGATCATGGGAAATACCTTTTCTCTGTATTGAACAAATCAACTGGTACTTGGAAAATTGCAGAAATGCCTGATGAATCGGAAACAGGTTTTATATATAGAAACGATTCAAAAACAGTTTTCCCGATGAAACGTTGTATTAATGAGTTTTTTTATTCAACAATATATGCACATGACTTTATAGATCAATTCGCTAAGGAATATCCTGGACTGGTTGCAAAAATTAAAGTGGATGACAATCCGATCATTTTACGGGCACGAATGAAATAATGATATTGTAAATTAACCTCCTAACCTCCTAACCTTTTTCCATCGTATCGGTGCAACCTGCGAAAGCATCCCTGCGACTGTTATATAAACTGGGCAGAGCGCCTGGACCGGAATCAGCCTATTAAATCCTGTGAATATCCGGAGTTAGTATTTCTATAATTTATTCCCGGGTTAAGCTGAGCGGAGTTTTAGAAGGGTTCGGCAGGAGATTATTGTTGCCGAGGAGTTTGATTACTCCATACTGAAATCCGTCGAGCAGGTGTTCATACTCCGGCCAATGCAAAAGAATTTGGAGGGCCTGCGGATAAGTGATGATTTGTTGGTTCACCCAGCAGGCAAACAGGGTAACTATCCCCGGGCAAAGCTTTAAATAATCACACACGCGAATAAAGGATGCCATGCCTGGCTGGGAGCCAAGCAGGTGGTACTTGGTCAGATCGACCGATGTATCCCTTAGAATTTGGCTTTTTGTTATATTACACTGATCCGGCAGATCCACAATGAAACGGGTAAGAAGGTCGCACAAATTTGACTGACTACAGTTGTCCTTACTATTTGAACCTTTCATGATGAGTTCTTTCTTTTTCGATTTCGATGATCATCTATTCGAAACATTTATATGCTGAACCGGTAAAAAGTTACCGGTCAGTACCCAAAAATTACTTAATCATCAGAAAATCAGCAAGAAAAATTTTGATTACGAGAACCTTTTAACTTCTCAACCCCGCCAATGTAACGGGACAGCTTGCGAAAGCATCCCTGCCATGGCAATATAAATGGGAAAAAAAATCAGAACCGGAATCAGCCAGATAAGCAGGTTAGGCGATGAATGGACCGGAACCCCATTCCGCAATACCTGCATAAAGTCGCTTGGAACATCAGACTTGGCTTTTCTTGTTTGATTTCGTATCTGAGTCCTCAAAATAGTACTCGGCTGACTCTCTTAAATTAGCGGTGCTCCGGCGATGTTGCCTGTTGATCGTGACCGCAGAACTAGGACCCGATGAAGTTGAAAATTGTTTTCATAAAAGTTTTTGGTCGACAAGCTACGATGCCGATAAACTCAGGTCAAGATGCAATACGCCGGACGGATACGTTCCTCTGGAGTAAATGTTATTCTCGCTTTCGGCATATTCCTTAAAAGTATTAGACCTAATTTGATTTTCAAATTCCGTCCAACTATTTAAGGGGCTAAGACACAGCGCTCGTCAGACTGGAAGCAGCTTGTAGCAGGCATAGACTAAATGCTTCAAACAGAAGGGTAAAACTGCTTCTCGGTTTTGCCCAGGGAAGGTCAACCTGAAGGGTGTTGGCATCCTTGGACTTAACATGTGGAACCCGCCCATCAAGGTAGCATTCATGCTGGAAGAAGTTAAGGTGACACCAGTTCCGGTCGACATGATCGTAAACCGGATACTCCTTCCCATCCTCAGCACGAAACTTCTGAAGTGGTTTATGGTTCACATGCAGGTGAAGCTCATTGATCAGCGTGTTTGCCTTTGCCACAAACTCAACTTTCTCAACAAACCAAGGAGCCTGTAACCCTAAGGCTATGGTAAAAAGATCTTCTTGTTTCATGTCCTAAAAGTAACCCTAAATTGGTCGACCCACAAAAAACGGCGAAGAATCGAAAGTTTTCTCAAGAGAGCTATGAAAAGAAAGTCTATCTTTAACGTGATATTGAGAATTATCAGAAAACTTTCTGGAATAAAAATCAAACCAGGTCAGTAAGTTATTGTTTATGAGTGATATAATAAATCTTGTAATTGAGAAATTCAGAATGTTTTCTAATTATTAAAGAACAAGTTAGGCTATCTTTGGTTTAGAAAGACAATTATAACAACATGCTTCTTAACCATTTTGAAAAGTCTTTAAAATTTCGAAAACCGATTGATCTGAACCTTGGCGTTTTAATCAATGTATTGTTCCTACAAGTGATTGAAGGGGCACCAACTGCAATTAGGGATAACCTAATCACCTATATCAAACAACTCTGCATCAGCTACTATAATACCCGAAAGCTTATGCCAGTGATTGTATGTAGTCGAGTTCATCGTCTTTCTCCTTCTCAGGGTGGTTTGAGTTCAGGAGGTTTGCAGATAAATTATATGTACGTTGATGACTTCTACTATCGATATTCCCAATGTGTTACTCAATATTATGGCTCATGAAGAAAGAAAACCTACTCTTGTTTCTAATCATATCTGCCCAATTCTTGGCAATTCTATTTATCTCACATAAATCTAAAGAGAATTTGAAAAAATGTTACAACCTCGAAAGAGAAAAAATTATTGCAAAGAATGAAATTGACTTGCATGAAACTCAGTTTAAGAAACAACTATTTTCCGAAAATAAATTATTGAAAAATTTTACTCTTACGGATTTAAATAACAATTCTATCGAAATTGGAAGATTGATTAATTCACCTAAGTTAATTTACCGTTTCCCTAGTCAATCTTGTATAGAGTGTGTTAAAGCAGATGTCTCATATCTCAGACTTTTGGGAAAATCAATCGGATTTCAAAATATTATTATTATATCAGAATTTGGCCAAATTCGTGATCTGAGAATTTTTAATAATCAAATTGGAAGGCAATTTTATTGCTTCAACTATAAAGGGAAATTCGATATTAGCCTAGAATCAGAATCCAATGTAAAAGATTTTCCTTTTATATTTTTGTTAGATAATAATCTTAGGATTAATCTCGCGTTCTTAACATATGACTTCGAGGAATTAACCAAAGCATATTTTTCCCGAATTGAAGAATTTTTTATGAGTGAAGGAATTAATTTGAATTAACTTTTAAATTGTTAACTATGAAATTTTCATCATTATCGATAGCTATTATTATTATCCTTTTTTCTTTGTCTTCTTGTGGAAATAAAAATGCCAACTCTTATCCTGAAATCATTAAGGTTAATGTCAATGATAATGAGCGTTTTGTATTAAAATTTGAAATTAAAAATGTCATACCGCTTGAGACAAATGATAGTTGTTTAATTGGGGATATAACAAAATTAGACTGTTTTAATAATAAATTTTACATTTTAGATAAACATCAAAAGAAATCTTTGATGGTCTTTGATAAGAATGGCCATTTCATTAAACAAACTCAATTTGGTAAAGGACCTGGTGAAGTAATTGCTCCAGCAGCTTTTACTATCAACAAACAAGATTCTGTGGTTATACTTTATGATGGTCTTTTATCGGCCAACTTATCTTTCGATTTAGATCTTAATTATCTTAATATACAACGCCGTCAGAATCTTATTATCAAAGATATGGGTATAATCAATGATCACAAACTTCTTGTTTATCATCATCTATTTAATAGTGAGAAAAAAAGGAAAGAGTATATTAATTA
>QYQM01000097.1 GCA_007280905.1 Porphyromonadaceae bacterium
TTGTCTTATCGATATGATGCTTGTAGTAATCAGTAAACTGATCTACAAGCGAATTGATCATTACATCGTTTGACTGATCAGGCTTGACAAAGAACTCATTAATGAAGTTGTCGGTCGATGCTGGCTGCTTAATCACGAAATCAAACGAGCCTTCCTGGCCAACTGACAGGAGGCTGATGTTGGAGCCCCAATCCGGGGATATTTCCAGCGGAGCATTGGGGTTACAATCGGCATCAAAGCGGGAATCATGAGAGGCAAGCTTCTGAAAATTGAAGTTGGTGTTCTCCGCCAGGTCCCGGATAAAACTATCGTTTGTGGCATTAAAGTACACATGCTTTGCTTCGTTGATGTGATAGTAGCAATCTTCCACGGTATCCAGCATGAGGTTCATGATCTCGATCAGGAAGGTCAGAAGGTTTTGCTTTTCATACTCCCTGGCAATGTAGGACATGCCCACATTATCAATGTTATCGAAGGCATTGGCGAGTGTGAATAGCAGACCGGTCTTGGATACGAATGGCAGAATTTGCTTCCGGAGCCGGATGGTTTCGTTCCATATTTCCCGGTAGAGTTTTGAGTCCTTGGCATAGTAAGCCGGGATCAGTTCCATCTGAAGTTTCACCAGGCGGTTCCAGATTGAAAAGAGCTGGATCCCGGTTTCTTCCTGGTAATAGTTGGCGAATGACAGGAG
This sequence comes from Porphyromonadaceae bacterium, assembly GCA_007280905.1. Taxonomy (GTDB): domain Bacteria; phylum Bacteroidota; class Bacteroidia; order Bacteroidales; family UBA12481; genus UBA12481. The sequence goes on from QYQM01000097.1 coordinate 692, forward strand.
CCACTTCTGGGTCTGGGTATAGGGCATGGATGAAACATAGTGGTATCCATGATGAAATGGAATCGGATCCGGGGACCTGGTTCCCCAGAGCGTTTCGTTTCCGCGGTTTGTGGGCGAGGTTTCCTGATCATATCGTTCTTTATCGATGGTCAGAGCTTCGTCCAGGATTTCATAATCTACGTTGGGCCCCCTGGCCGATCCGATGCGATCCTGGGAGAGCATCAGGATGGCGTTTCCGTTCGAGAATGATATGACATTATCGAACTTCATGATTTTTTCCAACGGCGAGTGGAAGGAAAGCGGCGGCCGGCGGCCGACTACATAGTTTTTGTCTTTCAGGTACCCGAGGGTTTCCAGGAACTTGAAAGTCGATGGCAGGGTTCTGGTGAGCAGCTGGCCGTATGTTTGGCCGGTCACTGAAATCAAAGCGCCAGGCATTTTGCGGTTGACGGTATGAATATCCCATCCTACAAGGTATGATTTCCCGGTTCCCCGGCTCCAAACATCAACCCGGGATTTTGCCCCGTGGAGCAGGGAGTTGTACTGTGGCCTGTTAAGATTTACAGGTTCCATCAGGAATTGATCATTTGCTCGGCCTGTTCGTCCGTGATTTCTTCGAACACAGCATCGGCAATTTCCTGTCGGATTTTGGCCGGGAGTTTTTCCATCTCATCGATGTTCATCTGGATTCCGCCGGCCATGTTATTGATCTGGATCAGGAAGGTGTGTTTTTCCAGCAATTTTGGATCGGTTTCCACCATTGGCCTTTCACCAATGGCTTTTTTGAGATTGGCATGACCGGCTGCCCAGGCTTTCATGTCTCCTTTGGCTTTGGCAGCCTGTATTTGATCGAAGATATCTGAGATCAGCCAGTTGTTATAAAACTCATAATCAAAACTGTGATAGGTATTATCCAGTTCCCGTGCATAATTCAGATCGTTATACGCGGTTCGTCTGGATATGTCAGGAAATTTTGCCTGATGCAATGCCAGGGCAGTCCTGGGTTGAGGGTATCGTTGCAGGATCCTTTGCATGGAAAACACGCGGTCGAGCATGTTCCGGTGTTCCTCCGACAATTGGATATGGTCAGGATCTGACAAATGATTTTTAATGATTTGCCAGGGGATATTTTCGAGCGATAATAACTCTTTGCTCATAGATTTGAGATTTGTGCTTTTGTCCGGAGGTCAAGAAGCATATTTTGCGCTGGATTGGAGCCATTGGCTGCCGCCTGGGCGATTGATTTGCGGAGCGGGATTTCGCCTTTAAACCATCCGCGATTATATGCAGCGAAAGCAACTCCCTGCCCGGAGTTTACCTCATCCCGGAGATCCATGGGATTGACCTCGATATTGACAGCAATATCGGCGATATCGAAAAAGAGCTCCGCCATCGATTCGATTTCGCTAATCTGTTCCTCTGTTAAAAGCATTTTCCAGTTGTTGTTTATCGAAGTTAAAGATCTGATCATCGGTGAAGATCACCCCGCGTTCCAGCTTAGGGTTATCGGTCGCGTTCTGGGAAGTTACGATTGAGATTTTCCAATCGTCGTTATAGATCATCGCCACTTTTGCATGCAGGGAGATGCACCGGTAGGTGAATCCTTCCTTCAACATCTGAAAGGGAAGGGGGCTCATGACTTTTACCCGGTTATCGATCAGGAACCGGATGGAGAGAATTTCGCCATGATTGATCCGGCTCCGGACCTTCTCGAGCGAGTCCTGCGAGATCGAATAGGTGGCCATCAGGATGTTTGCGGGACCGGTTTGTTTGAGGATGTGGAATATCAGCCGGAGCAGGTTGAAATTCCCATCGGAATAATAATGCTTTTGTCGGCCGGGTACAATTAGCCCGATGCTCTTGGTCAAGGCACCGGTTTCAAATACCACCAGATCCGGATTATGATCAGCATCCGACTCCATGATGGCCAACGGAATCATATCCTGTTGATTCTTTGCGACCTCCTGAACGGGGGTTTTAAGATCAGTTGATTTTATTAAGACCATTTATTTTGGCTGTTAGCTCTTTGATTTTGTTTGTTTTGGCGAGGATTCTTTTCTGCAGGGCAACACGCTTTGGCCCGTCACGCATTTCATTCATTACCGGTTGTTTGGCGATGGAACAGAAGTTGAGCAAGTTATAATCCTTGCTCAGGGTCTTCATGAGGTTCAACCGCTTCCTGGATAATTCTTCAGCGATTTCTTTTTCCACTTTCGGTGGGATGGGCTCATCCGGAGGGAACAGCCGGATCTCATCGGGCAGGATTTTATCGTTCAGCCAGATTTGATGTGCCTGGTATAGTTCTTCCATCCTGTCCGATAGTTCGGAAATCTGTTCGACAATGATTCTGCGGGATTCCACATTGTCGGGGCGGTTATCCGGAGCGATTTTCTTCAATGAATGGTGAGCGATGGACCGCTGGTTATAAACAGTGCTGTATTCCGATATGATCTGCCGGATGACCTTTGGTAGGTTTGGGTCATCATTACTGATCGCATTGAGGTATAGGGATCCTGTTGTCGCCGGTTTTAGTCCTGATGGCTTAGGAGCAGCCGGTTTATGCGGTTCCGGTTTAATATCCGATGGGATGAGTTTTTTAAGCTCGTAGGCGAGTTTGAAAGCGAACCGGCTTTCCTTGCCGGGGAAAATGCGTTTAAGCGAACTGTTGCGCGAATGTTTTTCATAGATCGCAACGCCAGCGTTATAATCCCGGCCGGAATTCAGCCAGGTTTTAATGGTATCGATATCGGTTTGTGTCATAGCCCGATGAGTTTTTGTTCGAGTAGGAACTTGATTTTATTATCGAATCGGCGATGGGTATCTGCCAGGAATAGGTCTTTCAGGTTTTGGTTCTTGAAATATTTCAGATAGGTATCGAGCGCGACCTGGTAGTCGGTCGATTCCCGGCAAGCCATATAGATTTCGATGGTTTTATCGTCGATCGGTTTGGTCTCTAATGCGGATGGTAATCTGAAATTCTGGTGCAGGAATATTTTCAGCGAATCATTCAGGCCCTGGTCGTTGAAGGAGAGGAGCATCGGACCGGTGAATCTTTCTTCCAGCTCGGCCAGGCTAACGTATTTGAATACGGTGCGTTTCTGTTCCACCAGACATGGTGCTTTCGGGTAATGGATATTGCCATACAGGCTTTTCATGGTAAGACCCATTCCTGTAGCATAATCGAACCGGGCCATGGCCAGCGGAAACTCCCGTTTGTCAAAAATGATCGGAGTATGGCAATCATAGTGCAAGGTTGGGAGGTTTTGATCCTCCAGGGCGAGCTTTGTTTTCAATAAGCGTTTTCGCCAATCGTTGAGTTCCCAGTAATTATCCGGAAATGTTTTCATATCCCCTTTATGGAATGGCGGAATCTTTTCGGCCCGGATGGGTTTCATAATGATGTGATCATCATTCATGAACAGGAACTGGTCGGTTAGCCGCGGGTCCTGGCAGGCACGAAGGAGCTTTCGGATGATGTTTCCATCGGCATTGGTTGATGGGAACTCATCGGGGTGCTCGATATGAACAAATCCTTTCAATCCGGATGGCTTTTCGCCAACGATAAATATTCGCCCGATACCGGTAAGGTTTTTCAGAACCGACCGGATAGAGAAACGGATCTCGTTATTATCCCATGAGGAGCCGGTTCCCAGGACATATACCACATCAAGTGTTTTCATGGTTCCAGGTGTTTGGTGTATTCAAATCCCTCTGCCAGACGGCAATAGTGGAGAATATAGATGTCCTTCATGAGCAATATTTTCATCCCGGATTTCAAAATGGCGTTGCAGATTTTAGTATCCACTCCCAGTATCTGTTTTTCGGAGGCGGTTACGCGAACCAACGGCAGGATCTTATCCCAGGTTGATTTTTTAATCACCATCAGGTGTCCTGCAATCCGGCGGCTGATTTCCATGGTTTCGCCAGGGTGAAGATTCTGCTGCAAGGAGGCGATGAGTTTATGATACCGGATAGAATCCTTGTTCATGTCCACGCCAGCGGGAACTTGGATGGAGTAATGGCACCGGGAAGCATAGCAGGTAAAGAGTCCTGCTTCGGGATGCGCTTCAATATGCCGATGGATCTTATATCCGAAATCCGGCTGTAGGAACATGGTATCGCCATCCATGATTACCGCCCAATCATTAGGATTCAGCAGGTCCATGCATATGGCAATAGCATCCAGCAGTTTGAAATCGAAGCTATAAGGGGTGAAAAAGTAGATCATTCCGAAAACTACGGAATGGCGAAATGGCGAAAAAGGACAAAAAAAGGCTGGCGGTTTGGCACCGGATGTCTGGCTTTCTAAACATAGGTTTTCAGGATTCGTAAAAATAAACCCACATCCCCATTACTAATTGGCGACTTTTGGACGTTTTGATGTTCCTCCTTTCGGGGCGGGATTTAGGGTTTCCCCCTATGCCAATAGATTTAGCCAATAGATTTAGCACAATCAGCATAAATTCACGTAATTAAACCTCTGCATAAACTTGTATTTTATATATAAGTATAAGGTGAGCGAACACCTGCCTGGGAGGAAGTTTTATTGGTAGAAATATTGGATCACCTGACCATTGATTTATTAATGACATAAGAATGCCTCCAGCTACCCATAAAAAGCTACCATCCACATGGCTATAGGTAAATTTTACGCAATTTGATCAGAAGTATTAATAACTTTTCATAACTTTCGTAAATTGGGAAAGGTTGAATGGTTTTATCAGAGAGATGAACAATGAAACATGAACTTTTTTATATATAAACGTATGAAAATCCAAAGAGCTCTTCTAACTGGACTGCTTCTGGTGTCAATATTCTTGAACTCTGAAGCTGCTTATTTAAAGAATGTCCCTCAGAAAAGGGGGCAACCAGATGGAAAAATTCTCAATTGTTTTGCAACTGGTGATGAGTACTTCAACTGGCTACACGATGCCAACAATTTCACCATTATTCAAGATTCTGTAACCGGCTACTATGTTTATGCCCAAAAGTCAGGTACAAAGCTAGTTCCTACAACATTAGTTGCGGGAGTATCAGATCCAGCCAGTGCCGGACTACAACCCGGTTTAAGCCTTGATCCGGATGAAATTCGCAGTTTAAGGAAAGAACGATTCAAAATACCAGACTTAAAGGGTTCAGCAAAAATTGGAACTACTGGGACAATCAACAATATCGTGATATTCATACGGTTTAGTGATCAGTCGGAATATACCACCAATTTAGCTGATTATAATTCGGATCTTAATGCTTCCGGAAATGCATCCATGGTTAGATACTTCCAGGAAGTATCTAAAACCCAGTTAACTATCAATACATCCTTTTTCCCTACTAGTTCAAACACTGTTGTATCTTATCAAGATACACATGCAAGAAATTACTATTGTAAGTACAACGCGACTACTAATACGATTGGTTATTCGACAGAAGCTGAGAGTACGATTCGTGAAATGACACTTTTGAAAAACGCAACCATCGCGGTAAGGGGCCAGATTGAGTCAACCAGTCTGGATTTTGATAATGACAACGATGGATACGTTGATAATGTTTGCTACATCATTCAGGGGGCAACAGAGGGGTGGAGTGATCTGCTCTGGCCGCATATGTGGGCACTTAATACAGATGATATACAAATTGCGGGGGCTCGGGTTAGGTTATACAATTTCCACCTATCTCAATCATTTGGTGTTAGTGTTGCGTGCCATGAAATGTCACACTCGTTAGGTTTTCCTGATTTATATAGATATACCGATAGATCTATTACCCCGGTTGGCCCTTGGGATTTAATGTCCTGGAATTCTAATCCACCTCAGCATCAGACCGTGTATATCAAACAAAAATATGGACAATGGTTTTCTAACATTCCGGAAATCACTAGCAGTGGAACCTATTCCTTAGCGCCTCTATCAACAGATGCTTTTGCTGGTTACAAAATTATGTCGCCTAATAGTACCTCTGAATATTTCATGCTAGAGTACCGTAAAGGTGCAGGGCTGTTTGAATCTGGCTTATCCAGGTTAGGATCCGGATTGATTATTTATCGGGTCACCCCTTCACTTCGTGGTAATGCCCCAGGACCTCCAGATGAAGTGTATGTTTATCGGCCAAACGGCACTATAACTGCTGACGGCAATATAAATGCAGCTTACTTTTCTTCCGAATCCGGAAACACTTCTTTTAATGCAACGAGCAATCCGTCCTGCTTCCTCAGTGACGGTTCACCGGGAGGGATCGAAATTTCCAATATCGGTTCAGCCGGTCCAACTATTTCATTTACTGTTAATTTGTCATCCACCACACCAATCCTATATGCTACGCCAGATTCTCGAACAGTAGATGTTGTCGGCGGTACCACCACCTTTGCAGTTTCCAACAAAGGTATGGGTACTATGGCTTGGCACGCATCTGTTATTTCAGGCAGCGGTTGGTGTCAAATCACCAGCGGCTCATCGGGATCGAATTCCGGTAACATCAACTGTTCTTTTACTGAAAATACGGATCAAAA
>QYQM01000017.1 GCA_007280905.1 Porphyromonadaceae bacterium
ACCTTGGCGCAATGAACATCGTAGGGACGCATATTTGCGTCCATTATATGCGTCCCTGCATGGCCACAGTAATGATTTTTATGCCAGTGAATAAACACAATATCCGGTTGGACTGAATGTCACCGTGATGCCAATCGACACCAGCTGGCTGTATAACAGTGTTTCAGAGGAAGTCATTGTACCCTGTGATTCATGTTAAGCGATTTTTCTTGTTCCAATCTTTGATCCTTCTGAGAAAAAATGCTTCGATCTCTTTTTTTGTGACTGATTGACTGGGGTCAAGATGAGTGATGTCATCGTCGACGATGTCGTCAGTAAATGTAAATGCAATCTGAAACAATCTTTTGGTTAAACCGGGGAGCAAATTAACTGACAATTCATATAGCTGGTCAATAGTTATATACTGATTTACAAGGCAATATAAGTCGTAATAGTCACGAAATTTGGCGCGTAGAAATAGCGTATTAACTTTCATTGCGGCCAATAGTTCAAGTTCGGCGATATATATATGGCCTGTTAGTGGCACCCTTGATATTTTTAGCTCCTCCCACTTATTACTGGAAAAGGTGATTTTTACCCCTTTGTAAAGTATGTCGGTTTGTTGAGCAGTCCGGTTTATGATTTGAAACTCTTGCCGATTGAAAATAGGCAGTAGCCTTTCTGTATCAACGGTGTCATTCCATGAAAAGAAATCCAGGTCTTCGCTCAGGCGGTGGCGCAGGTAACACGAAAGCGCCGATCCTCCAACAAAGGTGTAATCCTCCATTATTTCCGACTGAGATAATTCCGTCAGGACCTGCTTAGCTTTTGGCAGCAAGTATTCGAAGGCGATCATAGCGGTTTTTCTGAATTGAATATTTTTCGATGTATTTATCTGCCCGTCTTATGTTGAAAAAGACTTTTGCCAACCAAACATTTGCATTTTTAAAGCGGGAATCTGGCAACAGGTGGTGTTGCCAGACCTGTTTTATTTGGGATAATTTAAAAAATTTCTTTAGATCAACTATATCGTTCGGCTCCCCATAACCAAGCACCTGTTCGATAAGCAGTTCATCGGGCAAGTTTGCTGCATCAGTTATGGAATAACTCCAAAAAAGATTACGGTCGATTAATGATTGAATAAAGTCAGTTTTCGTGTTAGTGCAGTTTTCCATTGTTCTTATGCCAAAATAAATCTATCCCATATCAAATATACCTGTTTTTGATCAATTTTTATAATAGGGAGTAGACTTTATATCCCGTTTGATTGAGTGTTACCCTGATACCAACCGATACCATCTGGCTAAACAAAAGTGTTTCTGAGAAAGTTTGCTCAGATTGAATGTTTTTAACCGTTATCCTTTTTTTTGTCCCAAAACCAATAGTCTGCATTGCATGTTCCGAGATTTTTATTTTGGTCTCCTTTACAGAATCATCAAAACTTGCAGCTACCAAAAGAACTTCCTCATATTCTGTGCCACCATATCTGAGGAATGCAAATATCCTGTCCCGATTGGGGATATCTTCATTAACCCACATAAGATCATACAGATAGCCATTGGCAAATACCGGGTATGCCTGTGCCAGATGTAGCAGATCGGAGCAAGTCTTTCTATTGGAAAAATTCGTGGACGAAAAACGGAATCTTTGAAATTCTAATATGGACCTTCGGCTCATTCTGGCTTTTCATTAGGTTTCGAAAACAATTCTTAAATTTACATTCATCGTACAAACGGGTCAATAAATGAATTGTGATCTGATATTTCCGAACTACTAACATATTTGTGATGGTATATTTACTGCAAAGTTTGAAATTTATGATGCTATTTTTCTGAAAATATTGTATATTCGCATCGTTATACCTGGTAATTTAGTTTTTGAATATGCCTCAGAGAGTAGATAAATATTTTTCAAGAAGTATAGACCGCTATTTAAACACGTGGAAAGACGACTCAAAGCACAAGCCTTTGTTGTTGAGGGGAGCGCGTCAAGTTGGGAAATCGTCGGCAGTGCGTCATTTGGGTGAATCGTTTGAATATTTTTTGGAGGTAAACTTTGAACGTCATGCTGATATTCCAGAGTTGTTCAGAGGCTCTTTAAATCCTAAAGAAATTTGCTCAAAGCTATCTGCTATATTCGGTACTCCTGTTGTACCCGATAAAACACTATTATTCTTCGATGAGATACAGTCCTGTTTACCGGCTATTGCTTCGCTACGCTTTTTCTACGAAGAATATCCGGAATTACATATTATCGCAGCAGGTTCTTTGCTTGAATTTGCCTTGCAGGAAATACCTTCTTTTGGAGTTGGTCGTATTCGTTCACTGTACTTGTACCCTTTCTCTTTTGATGAGTTTCTTCAGGCGCAAGGATTGGATTTGCTGGTTGAAGAAAAGAACAACGCATCGGTGGAAAAGCCACTTTTAGGGCCATTGCATAATAGACTAACCGACCATTTGCGTACTTTCTTTTTGGTTGGCGGAATGCCCGAATCGGTGAAAACCTGGATAGAAAAAGCGGATTACCTGCAGTGTCGATTTGTTCAGAATGATATTTTACAAACGTTGGTGGATGATTTCGCGAAGTATAAAAAAAGAATATCGCCGGTTGTATTGCAGCAAACACTTCGGTCAGTTGCACTTCAATCGGGTAGTAAGTTTGTTTATTCTCAGGTAACGGGCGATGTGGAACCGGCAAAGATTAAAGATGCATTGGAGCTGTTAACCATGGCAGGAATTATTATCCCTGTGACACATACAGCAGCTAATGGTCTGCCACTGGGTGCAGAGATAAACGCTAAGTTCCGAAAATTTCTTTTCATGGATACCGGATTATTACAACGGTTGCTAAATCTTGATATGGAAAATTTATTTCTATCATCGGATAGTAATTTCGTGAATAAAGGTGCTTTATCAGAAGTATTTGCAGGATTGGAGTTACTCAAGCACGGGAGCCCTTACGAACGTCAGGAACTCTACTATTGGTTGCGGCTCGACAAAGGGGCACAGGCGGAAGTCGACTATGTGATTTCAAATAAAGGCTGCTTTCTTCCCATTGAAGTAAAAGCAGGAACCAAGGGGGCCATGCAAAGTCTTTATCGGTTTATGGAGTTGAAAAAATCCAAAGCGGGTATTCGAACTTCATTGGAGAATTTCGGACGGATTGGATTTGTTGACATTTGCCCCTTGTATGCAATAGGTGGCAAAAACCAGTCATAGAACTCCACAAATTTGCCGCATCCTTTGGGAAAGCCTGGTGGGGAGCGCACTGGCTCCGATCGCTCGACAATAACGATTACGACAACCGTTTGCCCCGGGGAGCTTCGAACCGGACCCGGTTAAAATATCGAAAATTCTGGCAGGTGAACGTCGTAGGGACGCATATTTGCGTCCCTACATGGCCGCGGTGAATGATTTTTATGACAACGAATAAACACAATACCCAGCCGGACCGAATGTTACCTTGATACCAACCGACACTATCTGGCTGAATAAAAGTGTTTCAGATGAAGTTTGTTCCGGATAGCTGCCTTTAACCGTTATCCTTTGCCTGCTACCAAAACCGACGGTGTTCATCGCGTGCTCCGGAATCTTTATTTTGATTTGCAGGATTGTCGGATCAAAACTGGCAACTACCATGAACACCTCCTCTTCGGTGGTCCCGCCATATCTCAGAAATGCAAATATCCTGTCCCGATTGGGGATATCTTCATTAACCCACATAAGATCATACAGATAGCCATTGGCAAATACCGGGTATGCCTGTGCCAGATGTAGCAGCTCCGAGTAGGTCCTTCTTAATAATCGCTGGTTTTCTGATAAATTCTGACCATCGCACTTGCCATAATTGAACCATTTCTGCAACTTCGGGATTACGGTATAATCAAAGATACTTGTCCGACCGTCATCTCCGCTGAATCCGCTGCTGCCAGCGGCCGGTTCGCCAAATTCCTGTCCGGAATAAATTAGAACCGGGCCTTGGTTCATTAATGATGCAATGGCCATTGCAGGAATTGCCTTCCAGGGATTACCGGCAAAAAATCCGGAAGCAATCCTCTGTTCGTCATGGTTTTCCAGGAATCTTAACATGGAATTGTCCATTCCATCCATTGATTTCCAGACACTTGTTATTGCACGGGTGGAGGACTCTCCCCGAATCAGGGATCTCAAAGTATCATACATTCCTGCTTTATCGTACAGGTAGTCAAAAAAACCGGTTTCGAGATAATCACGGTACTCAAGCGGTTCATACAATTCAGCTATAAAAATGATCTGTTGATATTCCATTTTAACCTGACCGATTGCATATTGCCAGAAATCAACCGGAACCATGCCGGCCATATCGCATCGAAAACCATCAACTCCTTTTCCGGACCAGAACAGCAGTATCTCGGTCATCTTTATCCATGTGTCGGGCAAAGGATGAAAATGGCTTTGTCTGTTCTGATAATCAAATCCATAGTTCAACTTGACCGTTTCATACCAATCGTGGATGTCAGGATCAGGTCGGAATACGTCGTTACCCGAAGCTTTTGCAGGTATCTCAACAAATTGGTCGGGTGCTGTGTTCGTTAAACCGCGTATCTGTAATGATCCTCCTGGTAAATAATAGTAATTATTTGATGGACTGAAAGATAGATCTTTATTGTCTCCTTCGCCAAGGTTGGTATAACCCTTGGGGAGTTGCTTTGAATGATAATCCCGGGCAACATGATTCGGTACAAAGTCAATAATCGCCTTAAGACCTTGGATATGAATTCGATGCAAAAGTTGTTCAAATTCAGACATTCGGGACGGAATATTTACAGCCAGATCGGGATCTGTATCATAATAATCGTTCACGGCATAAGGAGACCCTGCTATTCCCTTAACAATATCCGGATGGCTGGCCGGCAATCCGAATTGAGGATAATGGGAGAGGGTTGCATGCCTGATAATACCGGTCAGCCAGATATGAGTCACGCCAAAACTCCTCAGTTCTGTGAGAACTTCAAGGGTAATATCGTTGAATGTCCCGCATCCGTTTTGTTCGATCGTCCCGTTATTTACGGGATTTTGGCAGGTATTGCTGAATAATCTGGGCAGGAGTTGGTAAATGATGATCTTTTGTTTCATCGCTTTTACCGGATGCGTCTGGTCGGAATTTTTTTCAGAGCGAGGCCAACCCTTGAAGGAAGGTAAAGAAGAATCTGGAATCCCGAACCTAATTTTCCAAGCGGTTCGGCCGGATAATCCATATTTTCATCAATTCTGCCAAATCCCTCAAAAAGAGGATTATCTGAGTTTAGAACAATTCTGTATTCCGCCGGATCTGAGGCAATACCATAGTTCGTGAAAGATTTCACCGGGTTCAGATTGAATACAAAAAGGAAGGGTTCCCTAACGAAGGCCAAAACCTGATCGGAATTGTTGGTGAGCAGCAGCTTTGGTTTTTCCTGCACGGCGATATCTTCCCGGCCGAATAACCTGATCATGGCCTGATCGAATTGCTGAAGTCCGGCGTATCGCAACAACGGATCGTCAGCCAGGTGCCATTGCCGCCGGGCGTATGTATAGGACCATTGGTTTCCTTCGCGCGGAAAGTCGATCCATTCAGGATGTCCGAATTCGTTACCCATAAAATTCAGGTACCCGCCGCCATGTGTTGCCAGGGTTAGGAATTTGATCAGTTTGTTTAAAGCTATTGCCCTGTCAATGATCAAGCTGGGTGTTCTTTTCGACATATGAGTATACATCTCTTTATCCGCCAACCTGAACATAATTGTTTTATCACCCACCAGGGCCTGGTCATGAGATTCGGAGTACGAAATGGTTTTCTCGTCGCTTCTGCGGTTGGTCAGCTCATAGAATAGTTCAGACACATTCCAGTGTTCATCGGCCTTTTCTTTGAGTGTTTTGATCCAGAAATCAGGAACCCCCATAGAGAGGCGGTAGTCAAATCCCAGACCCCCATCAGCAATTGGCGCGCCTATCCCGGGCAAACCGCTCATATCCTCGGCGATCGATATTGATGCAGGGTGGATCTCGTGGATAAGCTTATTGGCCAGGGCCAGGTAAACCAATGCATCTTCATCCACACCGCCATCAAAATAGGCATCATAAGAGGTAAAGTCTCTGCCTGATCCATGATCGTAATATAGCATACTGGTTACCCCGTCGAACCGGAAGCCGTCGAAGCCATATTCTTCAATCCAATATTTACAGTTTGAAAGCAGAAAATGGATAGTCTCGTTCTTTCCATAATCAAAACATAGCGAGTCCCAGGCCGGATGTTCCCTCCGGTGATCGGTATGAAAAAGCATTCCCGGAATCCCGTCAAATAATCCCGGTCCTTCAAGTACATTTTTTACTGCATGAGAATGAACGATGTCCATAATAACCCGGATCCCCAATTTATGAGCATCTGAGATGAGCAATCTAAGATCGTCGGGTGTTCCGAAACGGCTTGAAACGGCGAAAAAATTGGATACATGATATCCAAAGGAGCCATAATACGGATGTTCCTGAATGGCCATTAGTTGTATTGTGTTGTATCCCAATATTAAAATGCGTGGGAGAATATTCGTTCTGAAGTCATTAAAGGTGCTCACCTTGCCTTCTTCGTATGACATTCCCGTATGGGCCTCATAGATCAGGATTGCTC
>QYQM01000085.1 GCA_007280905.1 Porphyromonadaceae bacterium
GGGAGATGGGTGTGGGTGCCGGTGTGAGTGCGTGTGCGGGCGGAGATGTTGGTTACACATTAAAAAAATGCTTCCCCTCCGGATTGTAAATGATATTCAGTGCTCCGGGGATTATTAATATCTCGGATTTTTACGCAAAATTGAGCTCCCCATCATCATGCAACCGGCTATTTTTTAATACATCTGACTGAAAACCCGCTGGTTTTTGTATACTTCCACCGGTAAACCCCTTCAGCGTGATAAATCAGCCCCCGTCCCCAGGCATGGGTTTCATCCGTATAGGAGGAGGTCCAGAAACTAGCAATATCGCCGATGAAATTATAGGCACCATTCTCATATATACCAGAAGGGATAGCATTGAATCGAACCGAATTTTCACCATTTCCTCCCGAATTCCACCCTTTTTTGGCTTTAAGGCCGATCCCGACACTGCCCGTAATGCGCCATTCGAGGCTATCGGCGTCGGATGCTGACATACCCGTAAAAATTTCCAGTTTTTTCCATTCGCCATCTGTGGGCAGATGCCAGCCGGCCGGACAGGCAATCCTAGCTTTCTCCCAGTTATAGAGCCTTCCGTAGGTATCGCAATTGCCTTCAGCCGAATTGTAGCACCATGATCCGGTGGTATCGGTCAGTTTAATTTTCAGATTTTCAGCCATCCAGGTTTGTGTACCGATATTGACCCACGGATATTCTGTCCCGTCCCTGGAATCGATGAATGTCCCATCGTAATCGGTAACCGGTTCGATCTTGTTGCAGGCTGCGAGGCCGGCGCACAAAAGGAGGATCGAAGAAATCGTTACGCGTGACCCCCACTTTCGTGAGGGCAGGCTCCAGTGACGCGTGATAAAAGATTTGGTAAACATGCGGCAAAGATAAAGGAAAAGCAATCAACGGCCTTTTCGAATGGCGAAGTAGGTTATTCACTACAGAGACACAGAGATCACTGAGATCCACGGAGATTTAAATAAAAAACTCTGTGTTTCTCTGTGTTCTCCGTGCCTCCGTGGTTTTTTTGTCTCCGTGGTCATTTTTGGTTTTTGTATCTTTGATAATTAAAAATCCTGCCATGGAGCGTACCGCGAATTGCCTGAAGAAACTGGATCGGATGAATAAAACCCTCCGCCACATCGAAGCCGACAGGGTACCGGTGAGTGATTTGTTCTGGGGAAGTTTTCTCGAACGGTGGCGCATGGAACTTAACCTGCCGCCAGATGCATCACCCTATCAATACTACGATCTCGACTGGCAGGTGACGGTACCGAATATGGATCCGCACATCATGCCATTTGAGGTTTTAGCTGAAACCAACGACCGGATCACGGTTAAAACCGGATTTGAGGCGGTTATCACCAAGATTTATGCTGATCCCATGCCGCGCTTTGATAGGTTCCTCACCGATGATATCGGGCTGCTTAAAGACTTCAGATTTGATGATCCAAGGGATGACCGGCGCTATTTCAGTGGTGGCGATAACCAGCTCGGAGGCGTGGGCGATGGTTTTACACGCAACCTGCCGCCATGGATAGATACGGTAAAATCCATCTATCCGGATTTTCCGGTGTATGGCAGTGTATGCGAAGGGCATGAAACACTCTGGCGTATAATCGGATCTGAAAATACCCTTCTCTGGAGCCTGATGTATTCGCAGGAACTGGGCGATTTCATTGCCAGGATAAACGAATTCATGCTCGGGATCACGAAGGCCCAGATAAAAGCTGCAAACGGACTGCTTGACGGAATGGTGATCTGGGGCGATGTGGCCTACACGTATGATCTGCTTTTCTCCCCGGAATTCTGGCGCGTGCATTTCAAACCTGGCATCAGGGCCATGGTTGAGGTATGCCATAATGCAGGAATTCCGGTAATCTACCATGGCTGCGGCAATGTAAAACGAATCTTTGAAGATTTTATCGAACTCGGCATCGATGCCTATAATCCGCTCGAAGCCAAAGCCGGTTTGGATGTGGTTGATCTGCGCAAACAATATGGCCATCGGATGGGATTCTGCGGAAACATGAATGTGATTGAATGGGCCGATTGCACTCAGGAACAACTGAAAGCCATCGTCCTCCGCAAACTCAATGCAGCCAAAGGAGGAGGATTCATTTTCCAATCGGACCACTCAGTCCCGGATACCGTTTCCGGCGCAAACTATGATTATGTAGTCAAATTGGTACGCCAATACGGCCTTTATCCCTTAAGGTTAGGGGAGAGCGATATCCCTATAAGTTAATGGGTTGTCAGTTGTCGGTTGGCTGACTACTCACCGTATAACTGATAACCGATAACCGATAACCGATAACCGATAACCGATAACTGTTGTTCATTGGGATATTATCTACTGGTTGTGAAAGTAAAATATTACCTTTGTATACTATGAAACCACGGATTATCAATGGACTGTCCGAATTTCAAACCCTGGTCGGGCAGGAAATTGGTGTATCAGATTATCTGACAATCACCCAGGAACAAATTAATCAGTTTGCAGATGCCACCCTCGACCATCAATGGATCCACGTTGATCCCGAACGCGCGAAATCAGAATCTCCATTTGGCGGAACGATAGCTCACGGATACCTGACCATTTCACTTCTACCCTATTTTTGGGAGCGGATCGCGGATGTAAAGAAGGTTAAAATGATGGTAAACTATGGCATGGAAGATTTCAAATTCAATCAGCCGGTCAAGGTGAACGACCAGGTCCGGATCCGGGTATTTCTGGATGCCCTGACAAACCTTCGCGGTATCATAAGAACACGAATGAAGGTCACCATGGAAATTCTTGATAACCCCAAACCGGCTTATGTTGGGTATATCCTGTTTCTTTACCATTTCACGGATTAAGCAAAAATCAGATCACCACATTAGGCACAATAGTTCACAATAGATTTTCATTTAGTGAACTTTTTGCCATATTGACAATAGGATTCTAATGTGATCTATGTGCCTATTGTGGTTGATTTCTCCATCTGAAGCAGAAAAGCTTCTAAACATATTTAAGTTTGCGATGTTAAAAACATAATAAACAAAAGTGCCATGAAAAAAAGAATTTTTGCTGTCAGCCTCCTGTCCCTGGTTTTGATCCTGAGCAGTTGCCAGAAAATCAAGGACATTTTTACCGTTAAGGTAGATGCAGATTTCACTGTCAATCTGCCGGTTACGACTTCTCCATCCCCGCTCAAGTCCACCATGGGAACCTTTCTGTCGACCAACACCTTTGATCCGCTCAATGATGCAGATCTCGCTTTGTACCAGGATAAAATCAAGGGTTTTGAGGTTACCGGAATGACCGGTACCATTAGCGATCTATCGGCTAATGTAACGTTAACCGATGCCAGGCTTCTGGTTGCTACGGCTTCCAATTCAACCGAATGGAATTTCACGAATCTTGCCCTGACAAACGGAACTGTCATAACATTTGACAATTCTGCCGGTCAATGGGCCAAAATCAATACCATTCTGGGTGAACAAAAGGTAATAACCGTAACGTTTTCTGGTAATGCCAGCCAGACTAACGTCACTTTTAACCTGGTAGTGAATTTCATCACCAAGGTTAGCGTCACCTTATAGTTTCCGGCTGAGTTTTTCTGCCACTTGTTTGTAAAACGCCGGGTCATCGTTCTGGATAGCTTTTAGCTGCTCCCTGCACGACGCTCTATCTCCATTGCGTAGGTTGATCAGGGCCAGGAACCATCGGGAACTTACCCGGAAAGGGCTATCCCCGGGGATCATCTCTTCAAACAACTTTGCGGATTCGGCAAAATTGCCTTCATCCATCAGTAACAGAGCTTCATAATAGGAGCCTCCGACGTAAGATGTAGTATCAATCGAAGCGATATCGGGCCGATAGGTGACTTTGAATTTTTCATACAGAGCAACAGGATCGGGTTTGATCAACACGGGATAAATAAAAAGATACACCAGCAGGAGAATAACTGGTGCCGCTATCAGCGACCAGTTCCGGTATTTATGGCTTTTTGATTTTTCCGCTTCGAGGTCCATGATATCGGACACCGAATAAATTTCAGCCAGCAGAGATTCATTTACTGCAAAAACCTGCAGAACATCCTGCTGTCGGGCAGTAGGATCAACCTCCTTGATCAGCAAGGCTTTGTCTAGCCAAAATAATTCGGGTGAAGAGTACTCCATGGATTCAATGATCAGAGCCGGATCAATGTCACGGCTCAGATACAGCAGTAATTTCTGCTGCTGAATGGGCAATCCCTTTATCTGCCTGTTGAGCTGTTTTAACCGGTCGTCAGTATCAGTCAGATCGAATAAAGATGCAGGAACCCCATGAACATCTAATTCCTGGTTTTCCGTCAGGGGATTATCATCCAGCCATTTGCGGATTTCCGGTTTATAAACCTGTTTCAATCTGGCTCAGTATATTCTGATGGAATTCGCCTACAAATTTATCATGAAAAAGCGGATAGAGTTCTTTATCACGAAAGGCTGAATGGCTCCTGTAATGGGTAACATGACTGATCCTGGTGTCGCCGTTGGCCATTTCGGTAAATCGTATTTCCTGAGAACCATTTGACACACCGTCCTTCAGATAGCAGAAGCAAATTATTTTATTGGCCTCATCGAGCCGGGTAATTTCAAAAGCAACGCCCAGGTTTTTAAGCCCTTTGAATAGGCGCAGGTTAACATAAATAATATTGCCTTCCCGGATAGGGTCATTTGCATTTTCGGCATAAATAAACTTATTCTTCGGCCTCGAAAAAAGAAAACCGAAATTTACGGTACTGCCACTCCAGGCCTTCTTAGGGGTCATGTTGATATATTTTTCCCAGACTTTCCCGATCCGTGCTTTAACCACAAAGGTTCTCAGATTGGTCTGATACCGGACTGAGTCCTCAACACGATAACAGGCCGTTGCAATGTGCTGGAAATCAGTTGCAGTTTTTATCTTTTCCTTGCGAACAAGCTCCCTGACCGCTTTCTGCGGTATCCGGTTCATATCAACAGCTTCCTCGGGTGATTGGGCCGGGGTTAACCCGGGAATGAATACCGTTAGTACCAATACCAATAAAAACGCGATCTTTCTATACATTATTGGCCATTTATAATTACTCACCATGCGGCTAATGTATTAATATTTCGCCGAATGATGCTGGAACTCCTTGATTGTGCGGTAAACCCGGTCGTGGATTTCCCTGGGGGAAGGATTCAGTTCGGTAGCCGTAAAACAGCCTCTATCGATATCGATCCGTTCAAAAACCATCAGGTACAAATTAAAAATAATCAGCAGGCTCAGATGATATCTGGGCTCAACCAGCGGACTGATCTGCTCCAGAACCCTCCAGGTTTGCCTACGGTATTCATCAGCCAGGAGACGGTATTCTTTCATCAGATTTCTAAATCCGGAGGTTATCGCTGCTCCTTCGGCAATCTGTTTCATCAATGGCCGTGTCAGATCGTTGGCCATCATACGGTCATCGGCAAAATAGCTCAGGTTATTGAGCTGATCCTTCTGGAAATCGCGGATAATATGAACCAGATAACTAAATATAGCACAAGGCGTTGAAGCTGCCTTGACATCGAATTCAGGATCCTGCCAGATCCCATCTTTTTTACTGATCCCGCAGAGGTGAACAAATATCGATGATGGCGCCACCGTTGCACCTTCAGAATAGTCTAAAAAAGTCTGGAGGGTAGGGAATCCATCATGGTTGATATCATAAACCATCGACCGGGCAAAGTTTTCAATCGGCCACAACGGTATTCTGTATCGTTCGATTGTTGATATCAACTCCTTCTGAAAGGGATAAGTCCGGCGGTTTGTCCGGATCATCTGGAGCCAATCCTCCACTTTCCTCATGAATTTCTCGCGGTCCTTCTCTTCGATGCGCTGGTGCCGTGCTTTATAGTCATCAATCAGGTCATCGATTTTCCGCATGAATGTATAGCAGGTTCTGGCAGCCTGATAACGCTCCTCTTCCCAGAAACCGGCTGCCACCAGAATGTTGGGATGATCGGTGATCCGCTCAATCGGGATCCGGTTTAAAATATCGAAATAGAGTTGTTGGTTTGGGTCCATCTTGGTTCCGTTTTTATTAAAAATTAACCACAGTAGGCACATTAGGTCACATTAGGAAGTCCATGCTGTTAAATTCAAATTTGGTTTTAAAAAATGTCAATAGTCCTGCTTTCCATTTTGTTTTCTATTGTGGACTAATGTGCCTATTGTGGTAAAATTGTTTCTAGCTGGTCCGGGTTCGGTGAATTGCTCTTTCAATATTCGTTCGCTGGTTAGTTTGGCCGAGAGTAAGACCAGCGGAATTCCGTTGCCCGGATGGGTGCTGCCGCCGGTAAAATAGAGATTGCTGTAACGGTTGTGCCGGTTATGCGGCCGGAAGTAACCCATCTGCATGATGTTATGCCCAAGGCTCCCGAATGTGGCACCCCTTGAAACATGGAACATGCTTTCCCAGGTGCCGGGGAGGTAGCAGATTTCAAACTTGATATGATCCTCCAGATCCTTCCAACCCAGTTTTTTCAGCCGGTTGATTACCCCCTGCCGTGCCATGGAACGGATCCGGTTCCAATCCTGGTTCTTTGCAGGATCGATGTGGCCAACCGGAATCAACACCGATAAAGAATCCTGGCCTTCCGGGGCTGCAGTGGAATCGGTACGAACCGGTGAGTGGATATAGAAGCAAAAATCTTCTGATAAGGTTTTATCCTTAAAGATGGTATCGAGGCATTGCCGGTACTGGTCGGAGAGAAAAACATTATGCTGAGCCAGGCCGGGATATACCTTATCGATGCCCCAATGGAATACCAGCGCTGAACAGGAATAATTGAGTTTGTTGATCCTTGCAGCCGGGCGTTTATCCGGCAGCAGATTGTTGTATACATATGGAAGGTCGGCATTAGCCACCACGATATCAGCAGCAACCCGGGTGTCATCCTCAAAAAGAAGTCCGGTGGCCCGGCGATTTTCGGTCAGTATCTTTGCCACCGGTTTATTGCACACAAACGACACCCCCAGCTCTTCAGCATATTCCACCAACCTCGAAACAATCCGGTTCATTCCGCCTTTGGGGAACATCGACCCTTCGAGCAGTTCGGCCGCCGGCAGCATAGAAAACAGTGCAGGTGCTTCATACGGACTTTGGCCCACATAGATATTCTGAAACGTGAATGCCATCTGAAGATGCGGATGACGGAAAAAGCGGTTGACAAAAGTTTGATGTCGAAGATATGCTTTAAGCCGGATCAGGAGCCCGACGTTACTCAGATTTACAAAATCGAACAACCGGTAAAAATTCCGCCCCAGCAGCCGCGAAAGTCCAAGCTTTAGAAATCCATACCCTTTGGCCAGGTAGGATTTCATCATCCGATAACTTCCCGGTTCAATGGCTTCGAGCTGAGCCTCCATCTTTTTTTCATCAGTGGTAAAATCCAGTACAGAACCATCATCAAAATAGAGTTGATAGAGCGTTGTCATCGGCAGAAATTCGATGAATTCATAGAGGTCGATATCCAGGTTGGCAAAGGTATCACGGTAAATTTCGGGCATCAGGAAAATAGTGGCACCCAGGTCGAACCGGTGACCTTCGCGGATCATTTGGCTGGCCCGGCCACCCGGAGCACTGTTCTTTTCGTAAACAGTAACATCGAATCCGCTCTTAGCCAATTTTATAGCTGTTGCAACTCCGCCTATACCGGCGCCAATGATGGCTACGGATTTACGTTTTAAAGCACGATTCATGGTTTATTTGAATTTGTGTACAAAAGTGAACACCTGAACAAATTTAAGAAAGAATAAACCGGTGAATGACGGAAAAAAGGCGGTGAATGGGATCCACCTTCTCACCGGCCAACTGACCTCGCCAACCTCCAGGTACCTCCCCCTGCCCCCTCCTTAGGAAGGAGTGGGTAAGAGAGCAGTGATGGAAAATGCTGATATAGTAGGAATTAACCTCGGAGCAGACCCCCTCCTTCCTAAGGAGGGGGCAGGGGGAGGTACTTCCTGCAACCTGCAACAATCATAACAATCACAACAATCACAACCCCTACAACCGATAACCGGTCTTGAATATTTCCCACTTTTCCCTATTTTCGTGCTCTTTAAATCATTAACTATTATCTATATGTCGAAATACCTGTTTATTACCCTGTCGTCACTGATTATCATAGGAAGTGCAAATGCCCAGGTAACCCATTGGAGGGGACCGCAAGGCAATGGAATATATCCGGATAAAAACCTGCTCAAAGAGTGGCCGGCCGAAGGACCTAAGATGATCTGGCATTTTGACGGACTGGGTAAGGGATTCTCCTCTCCGGTTTTTGCGAACGACCGGATTTATCTGACGGGAGCCATTGATGACCAAGGCTTTATATATGTCCTGTCGATGGATGGAAAATTAATAGCCAAATACCCTTATGGCAAAGAATTCATCGAAAGCTGGCCGGGAGCGCGTTCTTCAGTCACCATCGCCGGAGATTTGCTGTACATGGAATCCGGTTATGGTTCTTTGTTCTGCATGAACACAACAGATGGCTCGGTCAAATGGAAAAAGGAATTCCTTTCTGATTTTGACGGAAAAAACATTACCTGGGGATATACTGAAACCGTTGTGGTGGATAATGATATATTATATTGCACACCGGGCGGACAGAAAAATAATGTATTGGCTCTCAACCGGTTTACAGGTGCAACCATCTGGTCAAGCACCGGTAAGCAGGAGCTTTCTGCTTACTGCACTCCATTGCTGGTACAACTCCCGGGAAGGAAGCTTCTGGTCACCATGACCGCCAACAGCATCATTGGTTTAGATGCTGCCAATGGCAAACTGCTTTGGTCGCAACCGCAAACCAACCAATGGTCGGTTCATGCCAACACTCCGGTTTATGCAGATGGCGGTCTGTTATGCTTCAGTGGTTATGGACAGGGCGGCCCGAAATTAAAACTGAGTCCCGATGGGAGTTCCATTACCCAGGAATGGTTTGCCAAGACTTTCGACAGCCGTATGGGCGGCGCTGTTTATGTGGATGGTTATGTATACGGATCAGGCGATATCTCCGGAAAAGAGTGGCAGTGCCTCGACTGGAAAACCGGTGAACGGAAATATGCCTCAACCAATGCTGCAATAGGAGCGGTCATTTATGCCGATGGCATGCTGTTCGGATATTCCCAGAAGGGCGAACTATTCATGGCCAAGGCCACACCAACGGAATTTAAGCTGGCCGGCAAGGCAGCCATTACGCTGGGTTCCGATCAACACTGGGCACATCCTGTAATCAATAACGGGATTCTGTATGTACGGCATGGCAGTGCACTCATGGCATTTAAGATAAAATAGACCTCGCCCGGAAACTTCCCGGTGGGCCCGAAGTACCTCCCCCTGCCCCCTCCTTAGAAAGGAGGGGGGTAAGAGAGCAATGAGGTAAATTCCTGATATAGTAGGACTTAACCTCGGAGCACACCCCCTCCTTTCTAAGGAGGGGGCAGGGGGAGGTACTTCGGGAACGCTCCGGCAAGACAACTGACAACTGACAACTGACAACCGATAACTGACAACTGACAACCGATAACTGACAAAATTATGCGAAACCTCTAC